>JAEUVL010000532.1 GCA_016786965.1 Chitinophagaceae bacterium | reverse complement strand
GCTATAGCAATTATTGGCATCCTTTACATACAACGTGTACACTCCCGGGGCCAGGTTTGTGAATACATTACTGCTTTGAAATACTGTACCATTAATACTGTACTCCAGCGGCGGCACTCCGCCTGTACCGGTGGCTGTAATACTTCCATTGTTGCTGTTGCAGGATACTGATTGCAAAACGGCAGTAACCGTGGGAACTCCCTGGCCGGTAATGATAACAGTAGTACCATTTGTACATCCTGTTATATCCTGTACACTGATCGCATACACACCCGGGGCCAGGTTGCTGAACAGGTTGGTGGCCAGGTAAGGCCCCCCGTTGATGCTGTAATTATATGGAGGAGTGCCCCCACTTCCGGTAGCTGTAATACTGCCGGTGGGTGAAGCACAGTTGGGATTTACTTGTGTGGTGGAAACAGATGGCCCCCCGGTAGATGGTACAACCACGCTGATAGTAGTGATACAGGCCCCGGGAATATCCGGCGGGCCTGCCACAAAGTCAGCATCGTCTGCTATCTGTATATTATAAGTGCCGGGTGCCAGGTTGGGAAATGTAATACTGTTGGCACCGGGAGGGAAAAAAGTGATCCAGGTGGTGCCGTTATCAATACTTACATGATAAGGTGTATTTACACCCACGCCTGAAAGGGTGATACTGCCGGTGGTGGCTCCGCAGGCACTGGCGGTTGCTGTGGCAGTAGCTGTAGCAGGTGTACCGGTACCAATAATAGCAATCCTTGTTACGGTGCACCCGTCCTGGTTCATGGCAGTAATAGTATGCACTCCTGCAGCTACCGGTCTGAACTGATTGGCAGTAGTAAATGCACCACCATCCAGGCTGAATGTATAATTGTTGCCACCACCGCTTGGAACACCCCTGATATTTTTTATCCGCCCCTCACCGGTGCAGGCAAGTATATCCCTTACAACAAAAGTTACGTTTGTCGGCGGTGTACCGGTACCGGAGTTGGTGATCGTAACTGTTTGCGTGGCAGTACAACCCGTTGCATCTTTTACCACTACGGTATGCAACCCTGCTGCCAGGTTGATGAATACAGGAATGGATTGAAAAGCACCTCCATCGAGGCTATAGGTAAGCGGAGCTGTTCCTCCTGATCCATTTGCCCTAATGGCGCCATTGGATCCGCCACAGGTGCCCTGCTGAATAACAGTGATCGTTAATGCCGGGCCTGCGGTGGTAGTAACTGTAACGGGTTTTGTAACGATACATCCGTTTGCATCTTTTACATATAATGTATAAACACCCGGGGCTACGCCTGAAAAAATATTACCCGCCTGGTAAGTAACCCCGTCAATGCTGTACTGCAACGGAGCCACACCACCGCTGGCGGTAGCAGTAATGGTGCCGGTGCTGCCACTGCAGGTGGAGGATAAAGAACTGCCCGCAAGTGTAAGGCCTGCTACATTGGTGATCGTTACCGTGGTAGTGCGGAAACATCCGTTAACGTCTTTTACATATACAGTATAAATACCGGTGGACAAACCTGTGAAAACATTACTGGCAAAATAGTTAGTACCATCAATACTGTACTGCAGGGGAGGTGTGCCGCCGGTACCGGTGGCTGTTATCGTACCATTGTTCACATTGCAGGCAGTTTGTGTTGCGATAGCGGTAATGGCCGGCCCGGCAGTGGCAAATACGGCAACAGGGAAAGTAGTGATACATCCGCCGGCATCTCTTACATATACCACATAATTGCCGGGGGCCAAACCGGAGAATAAATTACTGGCCTGAAAAGTAGTTCCGTTAATGCTGTATTGATAAGCGGGTGTACCGCCACTGGCTGCTGCCGTTATCGTTCCGGTAGAGGCATTACAAACAGATGTGGTGGAGGTGGCGGTAAGGGCAGGTGCATTGCTGGTACCAACAGTTACCGCAGCAATATTTGTACAACCGGTTACATCCTTCACCGTAACAGAATAGGTACCTGCCGCTAACCCGGTAAAAATATTTCCAATCTGAAAATTGATACCATCAATACTGTATTGCAGGGGTGCAATGCCGCCGGTACCGGTGGCGGTAATGGTTCCGTTCACATTATTACATGCAGCCGGAGTAGAGGTAGCGGTAACTGATGGTGCCGGCGAATTGGGTATCGTCACTGTTACGCTGCTCATGCATCCGTTGGCATCTTTTACCGTTACGGTATAAATGCCCGGGGTAAGATTGGTGAAGTTGCTGCTGGCCTGGTATGTGTTTCCATTAATGCTGTATTGCAGGGGCGGCGTGCCGCTGCTGCCAAATGCCGTTATGCTGCCATTACTGCTGCCGCAGGTGGCCGAAGCAGGTATCGCTGTTATTTGCGGAGCCGGTGAGCTGGTAATGATAACCACAGCAGCATTGATACAGCCGGTGGCATCTTTTACAGTAACTGTGTAAGTGCCCCCCACAAGGCCGGTAAAGAAATTACTGCTTTGAAAAGTTATTCCATTAATGCTGTAGGTATAAGGAGGGGTACCACCGGTGGCAGCAATAGTAACCGTTCCATTATTAATACCGCACTCCGCATTGGTACTGGTAAGTGTAAACTGCGGGCCGTTGGAACTTAAAACAGATACTACTGCCGTACTCTTACAGCCGTTGGCATCACGTACTGTAACTGTATAAACACCGGCAGCCAGGCCCGTAAAGGTGCCGCTAACCTGGTAGTTCACGCCATCAATACTATAGTTATAAGGAGCGGTGGTACCGCTGCCTGTTACAGTAATAGTACCGGTACTGGCGCCACAGGTGGTATTAGTAGCGGCAGCCGAAACTGTTGGCCCGGGCACTATGAACGAAGCGCTGGCCTGCGATCCGCTGCAGGCCTGGTTGATCGTAGCCACCACTGTATAGGTAATGTTGGGTGATAGGCCGGTAAATATTCCCGTGGTATTAGTAGCTACTTGTATGGCTCCATTGAAGAGAGTGTAAGTAACCACAGAGCCGGCAGGCGGGGCAGGCGTTATAGTTGCGGTGGCGCTGGCTGTCAAACAATCAGGCACTACGTTGACAGTATATAAAGTGGCGGGGCAGTAAGAGGATACATCCAGCGCTGCCACAAAACCATCACCGCTTGCATACAGCAACTTTCTTGATTCATCATAGGCCAGGTCGTACACAGCTTTGCCTGCAAAGCCCGGTATCACGATATCTGCAGGTGCATCACTAAAAGTGGTACCATTGAACTGGTACACTTTTACAATGCCATTTGCTTCTCCCACAAACACATTATTACAGGCATCGGCAATGATACCACCCTGCATAAAAGGCACATTGCCGGTAGTAAGCGGTGTGCCCACACCGGCACCGGTTGCTTTATTAAATGCCTTTAGATTTTTTCCATCCCAGTAGTACAGGTAAGATGCATTTACCCAAAGCATATTGGCGGAGTTATCATTCAATCCCCCGGCAGTGAGGTAAGGCCTGTTGGCCGCTTCCTGAACAGTAGTATAGCCTGAAGCAACATTCCATGCCACGGAAGCCGCACTATAAGGCGCCGTGTTTTTATACATCCGGTTATTAACAGCAGGGGTACCAAAGGTGGACCCGAATATGGTGTACATATCATTGTTCACCGGATCAAAAACAAAATCTGCAATATCCTGTGCCCAGCCTGTACCGCCGGCATATGGCACCCCGGTAATGTTTAAACCGGTAACCACCGTAGATGGTGGTGTAAACACGCCGAAATTAATATTAGAATTAAGTCCGCCTCCTGCTATCAATATCCGGGGCGAACCATTATTGCAGCTCCAGAACATTTTCCATGCCTCCATAAATGCGGCATTCGCCGTAGTGATATAATTATCAAAAAGCCCGGTAGTACTTATTCTTATTACCCGGAAACCTGTGGCGGGTTGAAAGCCCTGGCCCAGGTAAATATTACCGGTAGGCTTCTCCACCATCCATCCGCCATAGTAAGTGCCGTATGTCCAGGAAGGAATGGCGAGAGTTCCGTTGAATGTCCATTGCAATGCACCTGCTGCATCAAATTTTGCAAGGCTATGATTTCCTGTATATGCACCGCCACCTGTTACATATACATTACCTGCATAATCAAAGTCCACATCTTTCGCTTTACCGGCATTCAGGCCGGCGAGGTTGCCGGTGGTTGTTACAAAAGGATCCACCACCAGGCTTCGTGTGCTATCATAGCCCTCCGGAAAGGAAAAACTTATTTCATTACCGCTTTGTTTATATGCCGATTGAATAGCTGCAGCTGCTTTGCTTATTACTTTATCACGGTAATAGCTTACCGGCAATGAAGAGGTAACACCCTCAATATCTGACCAGGCCACCAGGTTACCCTTATCATCAGTTTTTATACTTTTCACATCTCCGCCATACTTCAATTTCACCACAGTAATATCCGCACCGGGTTTTACCAGCAGGCTGTATTCAAACCCCGCCGTACCAGTACCGGTAAAGGTGTACACCACATCGATGCCGGGATAGATATTTTTATAGGTGATGCTTTTATAGCCATATGCCTTACCCTCTGTCATGCGGTAAGTATGATAAGCAGCCGTTCTTTCTTCAGCAATGATTTGTACAGCCGGGTTTGCACCAACCCATTCCAACGTAATGGCCCGGTCTGTTACATTTCTCTTCCGCTCAATTTCCGGTTCCGGTACTCCTTGTTTTTCCAGCCGTTCTTCTTCAGCATGGGTGATCTTCGTTACTTTTCTTTGCAGATGGATCAATCCTTTGGGGGTGAATAATACCGGCATTCCAAACCCTTCGTATGCATATTGTATGGGCCCCATCGCTTCATAGCCGGTCATGGTTTTTCCATACTGGCCGATATTTTCTATAAAACTGGAATTAGCACCCAAGAATTCCTGGCCGGCCCGGTTTACGGTTTTTACTGTAGCAGCGGGCGGCTGTTGCTGACCAGATAGCTGGCTGGTAAAAAATAATAACCCGCTGAGCAATAACACCGGCAGCAGGAAAGCTCCTGCAATACCGCTGAAGGAAGAAGTGTTATTGGTGTTCCGGAACATTATAGAGTGTTGGTCAAAGTTGTTTTGGTCAAAAAAAGGGACAGCAGACACTGCAGCCTGTTTCATACAACTGGCCGCCCGCTGGACAAGGAGAATGGTAATGATAGTAACCCCCGGCAATGAGATAGTAACCGCCAGAATGAAAAGGATAGAAAATAAATAATAGGCTGAAAGACCGGGAGAAAGAAAAAGCCCGTCTTAGCGCAAACCAAAACGGGCTATGTAGTCCCGACAGGAATCGAACCTGTATCAAAAGTTTAGGAAACTTCTATTCTATCCATTGAACTACGGGACCAAAGACTTTAAATATTCTACCCATTTCAATCACCGGATCAAAATGGGTCGGCAAAAATAGCCATTCACTCCCAAAAGACCTAATGAACAAGATATGCCTTCACCCTCCGCTCTTCTCCCGCACCACACTGGCCTTCACCCGTTTTACCATCCGGTTGCTGCTGGCAGCAGGCGCATCCCTTCTCTTTACCTTATTCACCAGCGCCGCCGCACGGGCATACTCTGCCCTGTCGAAAGCACCGGCATCCCATAGTATCATACCATCAGCTTCAAAAGATTCTACCGGCTCTTCATTCCTCCCCAATCGTATGCGCAATGCGCATAACCAATGCACCCCGCCTTTAGGCCGCTTAAAATAAAAAGAGAACTCCGGCAGTCCTTTGTTTATCGGCACCCACTCACTGTATTGCCTTTCACAATCGGCAGCCACTCCCTCCTTCCGCACCCAGGTAGCGCACAGCACTTCATAGCTGTAGCAGTTGGCCCGGAAAGGGCCCCTCATAGGATGCACCTTTACAGACAGTCGCACAGTTACTCCTTTTGCATCTGCCACACACTGTATTTCTCCCACTCCATGCCGGCGAAATGTATGTACCGGGTGTACTTCCATATCCCGCAGGGTGTACAGCAGCAGCAGGCGGTCATTACGGGGCTCCCCACGGAAGCGGCTCTGTACCATCTCATAAAAACGGGCACTTTTCAAGCCCTCACAATGTGTCTTTACCACTGT
The DNA here is from genome assembly GCA_016786965.1 of Chitinophagaceae bacterium. Taxonomy (GTDB): domain Bacteria; phylum Bacteroidota; class Bacteroidia; order Chitinophagales; family Chitinophagaceae; genus JJ008. The sequence continues at coordinate 697 of JAEUVL010000532.1, read as the reverse complement.
ATTCACATCCGAGGCCAGCAGGTTCAAAAACTTTGTCCGGCTGTATTGCTCTTTCAGGGCCGGCTCACTCCTTTTCGTTCCCGCAGCCACTGTCTTTCGCAGATAGGCCCCGTAGCGCCCTTTCCGGATCACCACATGCTCACCCACCTTACCCTCTACCTGTACAAGTCCCTCTTTTACCCGTGCCATTTTTTTACACCAATATACCCAAATACGTGAGATTCTCACATGGACCTCACGAGACTTTCACAAGACCTTCACGGGACCTTCACAGGACTTTCACGAGACCTCATAGCTGTCTGCATTCGCTCATCATGGCCTGTAAAGGCTTCCTGCAACCCTTCTAAAACCGTTATATCAAAGGAGCAACATATCTTCATCCTCAAAACAATGCAATGAAAAAGCTATTGCAGAATGTAGCGCTTCTCCTTATTGGTATTACCACATATACAGAGGCCCATACACAAAATACTGCCCTGCAGCGCCCTGTTCTCAACCATATCGCCCTGTATGTAATGGACCTGAAGACCAGCACCTCCTTTTACCAGGATATCATCGGACTCGATACAATTCCCGAACCTTTTCATGATGGACGCCATACCTGGTTTAGCATAGGGGCCAAAGCCCACCTGCACATTATTTCCGGGGCCAAAGAAAAAAAAGAGCATGACAAAAACACACATCTCTGCTTTAGTGT
>JAEUVL010000624.1 GCA_016786965.1 Chitinophagaceae bacterium | reverse complement strand
AAAGCCAATGCCATGGACCCTTCTGATCCAAAACGAAAAGAAGCCCAGGATGAGTGTTTTAAAAAACAAGGTGAGGCCTGGAATAAAGTAAAAGACGATCAGAAAAAGGCAGATGAGTTCAATAAAGTACTCAGTGTCTGTGCCAGCGAGCAGATCAAAAAGAGTTTTGGACAATAAACAAAAAAATCCCCTGCAAATGCGGGGGATTTTTTATTGTGGTGCCGTTGTAAGCTTATTTTACTGAATCAACCAGGTTCTTAAATGTTTCCGGGTTGTTCATAGCCAGGTCGGCCAGTACTTTGCGGTCCAGGCTGATACCTTTTGTTTGCAGTTTATTGATGAACTGGGAATACGTCATTCCTTCTGCACGTACAGCTGCATTGATACGGGCGATCCATAACGTGCGGTACTCTCTTTTCTTCAGTTTACGACCCACGAACATGTAGGTCATTCCTTTTTCCACTACGTTTTTGGCAACAGTAAGTACGTTTTTACGTTTACCATAGAAGCCTTTGGCTTGCTTTAATATTTTTTTGCGACGGGCTTTAGAAGCCACTGCATTTTTTGAACGAGGCATATCTTAAGGAGTTTAAATTATTAATTAGGTGAAGCTGCGTGCTTTGAGTTTCGCAACTCATTGCCACAATAGGTGGCTTATTTCAGTCTCAACAAGCGTTTTACAAAGTGCAGATGAGAAGCAGCTACCTCTCCATCTTTGCGCATATTGCGTTTACGTTTTTTTGATTTTTTCGTCAGAATGTGACGTTTGAAGGCTTTCTGATGCATGATCTTTCCTGTGCCGGTCACTTTAAAGCGTTTTTTGGCACTGGAGTTCGTTTTTACTTTAGGCATTTTACCCAGTATTAATTATGATACCCTTGAGGCATTCCGCCACAGGGCGGACCTTTATCGAACCTCTTCGGCAATATGGACAATTGAATTGTCCGCCGTTTTTCAACGGGGTGCAAAGATAGGTCAGCTATTTCATCTGGCAAAGGCAAGTAGAAAATAAAAGCAGGTTTTCGAAAAGAAAACCTGCTTTAGCGCATTCCTGTTTTTTAACTAAATAATCTTTATTATCCTTTAGGATTCAATGCTTTATTAATTCGATCCGCAAGATCTTGAAGATGATATTTTGTCAATGTATCGGCTGCCCGTGCCGAAGCACCAGCAATTTCAGTCCTTAATGAAGCCAGGTGTCCCCTCACAATACTCTTAGCATCCGACCTGTCATTCAATCCACCTGAAGTGATGACCAGTCCTGGAATGGGTGAACTGATGCTTTGGGGAGATAATAAGTTAATAAGGAACGTGACATAAGACTTCTGTAAATTCCTTCTGTAAATGTCTGTTGCTTTAGCAGTTGCCAACTCACTCCAAATACCTTTTTTCAAGTCTGCCAGCAGTTCCGTTACCTGGTAAGCGTTGTTTCCCAGGGTTGCTTCAGCATCCACCAGCTTGGCAAGTGTACGGCTGCTTAACAAGCGATTTAGCGCGGCGTCCTGAACCTGGCCAACCAGTGTTGTTCCACTCAAGCCGGTTTTTGATGAGATATCATTGTTTACCAGCCACATTGGTGTAGTAAACAGATTCTTATTCAAAAAGTCAACAGCTTCCTTCTGCTTTGCCTCGGGTACGTTTTCGTACACCGGACCACTTTCCTCCACCATTTTAGGAGTTAGCATAACACCACCTACATTACGGGCTATATGAACGGAGTAGCGGCCAAATTGCCCCTGCACCTGCTCATACATTTGCTGCAGGCCGGTATAATCTTTATTTGCTTCTTTTGTCCACTCTGCAAGATTAGGTACAATACGTTGCAGGTTTTTAATACCATACATACTGGCTTTTACCGCATCATCACCAAGGTCTTCTGTCTGGTTCCGGGAATCATCACCATTACTTTCACCATCACCCCACCAGAGGCGGCGGTTTTTCAATTTGTCAATGATCCATGTATTCAGATGTCCTTTCTCCGCTTCTGCACTTTTATACTCCGGGAAAAGACGGTATCCCCATTCAATGGCCCAATGGTCATAATCTCCGATACGGGGAAATAAGCCTTTGCGGCTAATATTATCTTCCGGCTGTGCTACATAGTTAAAACGGGCATAGTCCATGATAGAAGGTGTGTGACCATTTGCTTCTACCCAGGCTTTATTACGAAGGTTCTCTACAGGTACTGTAGAACTTGAACCAAAGTTGTGGCGCAATCCCAAAGTATGTCCCACCTCGTGGGATGATACAAAACGGATCAATTGTCCCATGAGTTCATCATCAAATACCATCTTCCTTGCAGCGGGGTCTGAAGGGGCACATTGAACAAAATACCAATCACGGAGTAATTCCATGATGTTGTGGTACCAGTTAATATGGCTTTCCATGATCTCGCCACTGCGGGGATCAGCGATGCTGGGGCCGCTGGCATTGGCAATATCCGACGGTTTATAAACTATG
>JAEUVL010000505.1 GCA_016786965.1 Chitinophagaceae bacterium | reverse complement strand
AGCTGCCAGTTGTTGCTGTAATTCATCATTATCGTTTACTAACAAGATAGTGTAATCAGACTGGTGTTTGGCGCTTACCGCCAGTGTCAGCCTCCAGTCGGGCTCTGTAGTAAGCATCGTTTTGTCCAGTTCAAAATACCCTGACGAATCAGTGGCAAAGGTCAATAGGTTGCTAGGCGTCACCAGTATCACTTCCACCGGATGTTCCGGTTTGGCCCCCTTATAAAAAACCTGCCCCCGCTGCGTCATCGAATAATGAGCTGCTTTATTACTGTTTGATAAACTATCTGTCAATTGCCATTTATATCTTGTCCAGCATTGAATCAATAAAAATCGTTCCAACCGGTTTTTACGGTATTGAAAATAATCGGGCTTAGTACCATACACACCGGCTACTTTATAATTATTTAAATAACTGAAAGGAACAATATCCTGGAAACGGGTAGTATCTATCCGGCTGTTCAGCACACAGGCCAGCGACACAACGGCCCGTAGCGGATTTCCTTCGCCATCTTTTGCTTTCAGTTTCACCTGCACCTTCGACCGGTTATGATACACGGCTGAATCCAATTCAATTTTCAGTTCAGGACGTGAAAACGGTTCTTTGAAAACACTTCGCTCTGCCACCGGTTTTGCTGCTTCATCAAACAGGGTAATAGTGCACAGTCCCTCCGGCAGCATAGCTGCGGGGAATGACATTGATTTCTCTTTACCCTTTACCGCCACCTTATCAAAATAATACTGCTTCTTATAATCATGTATCATCATATACAATGCGGCATCATCCTTTGTACTTCGGATAAACAACCGCAGACTGTCGTCCACCACGCCCCGTTCTGCATATATGGTATATCCCTGTTTTTGTATCTCCGGAAAGTTATTCTCTGTTATCACCAGGCTGTCGGTAAGTAAGGCCAGGCTATATAGTTCGCCATGCCTTGCTGTAAGCTCAATGGTACCGGCGCCCGAACTATCTGTGTTCAGCGTACCCACAATTTGTTTGTCTTTAAGTAAATTCAGTTTTACCCCAACCGGCTGGTTATACAGATCCTTCACTTCATAGGCCAACCGTGCAGGAATTCCGTCCACCAGTTCACCTCCTTCCGGGTACCAGCGAATCCGCAGGTAATTACCCGGCAGAGTTAACTCATTTCTTAGCTGCCAGGTCTCACTCTTTTGCCTGATATCAGTTTGCAATACCAATTTGCGGCCAGCCGCTTTTTTCAATGGCACCGCTTTCACTATCAATTCTCCTTTTTTATTGGTCCTTTCTTTTCCAATTGCCAGCGGTTCGCCGGTGGCCGTCAGCCGGTACGATATTTCCATGTCTGCAGCCGGTTGGCCTGCTTCATTTTTTACTTTGCAAACAATAGATACACTATCGTTTTGATACATATTTGCTGCCGCTTCATACTGTATGGAAAAAGGATGGATAACCGGTCGAAGTACAATGGCCTGATCGAATAAGACAGGATTTTTCTCCAGTGGCAATGTATTGGTATAGGCCACCAGGTGGTAAATACCCGGCGGAAAAGAATCAGGAAGAAAAACATAGCCGGCACCCAGGCCTGACTGCATCACAAATTTCTCAGATGCCATCACTTGTTTTGTTTCCGGGTTTTGCAGCATTACATATAAAGTGTGATGATCTTCCGGTTTAAAAGGCGACCTGACCATGTACGCTGCAAACCAGATATTCTCTCCGGGATCATAAATTGTTTTGTCAAGGTGCAGGTATAGTTCCGCCGTGGAATGCCCGTTAGCGATCCGCTGCCAGCTATTCTCAATAGTACGGCTGCCGTCGGATACAAAATCTTGCTGTACCTCCAGTAGCTGTTGCTCATCTGCCGCCGGGTCATAATCCCAGGGCAGATCATATGCAAGCCGGTTGCCGGCCAGGTAGCCTTCCATAAATAAAGACCTGTTTTCTTCCACATATCCATTCTGTCGAATTGCTATCCGGCTACCACTCAACAGGTAGAGCAACGTGTATTTTGTTTGTCCATTACCTGCCTTCAAAAAATCATAATCGCTGTGCAGGGAAGATCCGGGCTCCTTCATACGGGCCCATTTTTTCAGTGCATTATCAGGCAAGGCTTTGCCCTTTGCTTCCTTGTAAGCCAGCAACAGGCTGTCACTCCCCATATAGAACAATGCAGAAGCATTACCTTCTTTCCATCTTGTATCAAAATGAACGGGTAACGAATCTTGGAAGAAATAGCCTGGCTGTTCCAGTACCTTTTTATAATAACGGGCGCTATCCCGTCCAAAAACAGTAAGGTCGATCTTATTGCCGGTTTCTTTTAAATAAGGGTCATTACTTTCTGCCAGCGTTTTTAAGAGCAATCTTTCCACCCGGCCTTTCTCTGCATTTAAAGTGCCTTTGTATTGATACAGATGAAACCCCTCTTCCTCCAGTTTCTTATTATACAATGCTCTTGCAAAGTGCATCCTCGAACCCCGAAAAGCCCGCAAACGGTTAGCAGCGATCATCTTTTTCATGACCTCGTCCTTCTCTTCTGTCAATTCAAAATAAGCTGACATTACATACAGCATGGTGCCCTGCTCAAAAGAATATACCAGTGAATCAAGATCAATGTGCACCACGTAACCCAGCATCCTATTCTCCACCAACAGAGGATTACGGGCTCGGGCTTTTAGAATCATCTTGTTCTTATCATACTCAAACCGGACATCCTGTGGATTTTGAAGCAGGCACTCCTTCCCCATGTTCTCTCCAATGAGAATCGTGGTAAAGCGGCTTCCCCACCTTTCCCAATTATTTTTAGTCTTCAAATCCAGTACAACATTATCCAGCGAAACATCTTTACGTATCAATCTGACCACCAAGGTATCGCCCGCATTTTCGAGATACACTCTCGCCTTTTCATAACCCGTATGAGTAACGATGATTACTGCTTTTGGAGAAATACCGTTTAGCCGGAAAAAACCCTGAGCATCTGATACAGCGGTGAGTTGCGTCTGATCGGCATAGACAGTGGCCCCTCTCACCGGTTCATTATTCTCACTATCCACTACTTTACCATTTACCTTCAGTTGTGCTGCCCCTCGTAAAGCAATCAGGAAAAAAAAGATAAGTATAATAGCTTTTACCGAATAATTTCCGCGTCTGCAGTTCAGTTGTCTTAGCCATTGAATTATCATAAAAAACAGGGGGTATACCTATTAAATATACCAAATTTATCATGACCAGTGGGTAAACTCCGTAGGTCATATACCGGGTATGCATCGCTTATTCACTATTCGCCATTCACTATCTTTGCCTCCATGCAATTCTCTTCTTCTCTGCTGGAAAATGCGGTCAACGAATTTGCCAAGCTTCCCGGTATTGGCAAAAAGACCGCCTTGCGTTTGGTATTGCATTTATTAAAACAGGATACCAAAGAGGTTGGTCATTTTAGTGAGGTTATAGCCCGTATGCGGAAAGAGATAAAATTCTGCCGTCGATGTCATAATGTGGCCGATGGTGATGTGTGTTCCATCTGTGCCAATTCACAACGCAAGCAAGAGATCATCTGTGTGGTGGAAAGTATCCGCGATGTTATCGCTATCGAAAGCACTCAGCAGTTCAACGGTACCTACCATGTGCTGGGTGGAGTTATCTCCCCGCTGGATGGCATTGGTCCCGATCAATTGACGATCGAAGCCCTTTTGCAGCGTATCGATAAAGAACATACAGAAGAACTCATCTTTGCCCTCAACCCTAATATCCAGGGCGACACTACCATATATTACATCCAAAAAAAGCTCTCCTTCACCCCACCTGTCCGCATCACCACCATAGCCCGCGGCATTGCCTTCGGCGGTGAACTGGAATATGCCGATGAAATGACACTTGCCCGCAGCCTTCAAAACCGCCTCCCTGTAGAAAGCTACGTCTCAGGGAGATAGCCCCTTCTTCTAGTAAACACATCAGCCCACTAACCACTTGATCTATTAACTAACAGCCCTTGTTTATTATCGGTATATAACTTAGCTTTGCTCCATATCACAGGCGGATTTGTTTATTGTTCGGCCTGTCTAAAAACTGAACTAATAAACGTCAACGAAACTCCACTTTCGGTTTCCCAGCGTTTAATAGTTCAATAGAATGATGCAGCCAGCTGTATTACTACTATCATCGTCCCTTCCGCCAATTGACGAACTCTTCGACTGTAGTAATTCAGTTGAGCATTTTGGAAACACCCTCTTGCTTTGCGCCATTGCGCCTTTGCGAGAGATAAATTAAACGTAATGAGCAATATCAGACAAGAACTCGAAAAACGTATCCTCATCATCGATGGGGCCATGGGTACCATGATACAACGTTACAAACTCACCGAAGCGGATTACCGTGGCGAACGTTTTAAAGACTGGCATTGTGATGTGAAAGGCAATAACGACCTGCTCAATATTACACAGCCGCAGATCATCACTGCCATTCACAAAGAATACCTTGAAGCTGGTGCAGACATTATAGAGACCAATACCTTCAGCAGTACCACCATCGCTATGGCCGATTATGAAATGCAATCATTGGCCTACGAACTGAATGTGGCCGCTGCTAAATGTGCCAGAAAAGCAATAGACGAATTCACAGAGTCTTCGAAAGCCTCCTTTAAAGACGAAGAATTGGGGGCCCCGAAATACATAGCGGGTGCAATCGGCCCTTTAAATAAAACATTGTCTTTATCACCCGATGTAAACAATCCCGGCTTTCGGGCCGTTACATTTGATGAAGTGGTAACTGCTTACTACGAACAGGTAAAAGGCTTAGTTGATGGTGGTGTAGACATCTTATTGATCGAAACCATTTTCGATACCCTGAATGCTAAGGCAGCGATCTATGCCATTAAAAAATATTTCAGAGATACTAAAAAAACAGCATTGCCCATCATGATCAGCGGCACTATTACTGATGCGTCCGGCAGAACATTAAGCGGTCAAACGCTTGAAGCATTCTACAATTCCGTAATGCACGCCAAGCCTTTAAGTATAGGACTCAACTGTGCACTTGGTGCCAAAGAAATGCGGCCGCATATTGAAGAGTTGTCCCAAATAGCCAGTTGCTATGTATCTGCCTATCCCAATGCCGGTCTGCCTAATGCGATGGGGGAATATGATGAAAACCCTGAAGACACTGGGCATTACCTGGAAGACTGGGCTAAAGAAGGCTGGGTGAATATTGTTGGTGGCTGCTGCGGCACCACGCCAGATCATATCCGCCACATTGCACAGGAAGTAAAGGGGTTGAAGCCAAGGCAATTACCCATCATGGAAAAAGAGTTAGCATGACAACAGCCCAACTTCTTATAATCATATCCATTCTCATATTAGTAGTAAATAACTTTTCCTATCTCAGGAAGTTATTGGTAAAAAAGAATTCATAGATGCAAGACCCCATCATTATCAAACCTTATTTAAGGTTAGCCGGTTTAGAGCCATTGATCATTCGCCCGGAAACGAATTTTGTGAACGTTGGTGAACGTACCAATGTAACAGGTTCCAAAAAATTTGCCCGCCTTATTAAAGAAAATAAATACGAAGAGGCCCTCAGCGTGGCACGCCAGCAGGTGGAGAACGGTGCCCAGGTGCTGGATGTAAATATGGATGATGCCCTGCTGGATGGGGTACTCGCCATGACCACTTTTCTCAACCTGGTACAAAGCGAACCGGATATTGCCAGGATTCCTATTATGATCGACTCATCCAAATTTGAGATCATTGAAGCCGGTTTGAAATGCGTACAGGGAAAATGTATAGTGAATTCCATCTCCATGAAAGAAGGCGAGGCGAAATTCATTGAGCAGGCCATTATCTGTCAGAGCTACGGCGCTTCGGTTATCGTAATGGCTTTTGACGAAAAGGGCCAGGCCGATACCAAACAGCGCAAAGTGGAGATCTGCCACCGGGCCTATAAGATATTAACCGAACAGGTTGGTTACGATCCGCAGGATATTATTTTCGACCCGAACATATTTGCTGTGGCCACTGGCCTGGAAGAGCATAATAACTATGGCGTGGACTTCATTGAAGCCACCCGGGAAATAAAAGAGCTAATGCCACTCACCAAAGTAAGTGGTGGTGTAAGCAATCTCTCTTTTTCCTTCCGTGGCAATGATCATGTGCGGGAAGCTATGCACTCTGTTTTCCTTTATTATGCCATCAAAGCCGGAATGGATATGGGCATAGTAAATGCCGGGCAGCTGGTGGTATATGATGAAATTGAACCCGGCCTTCGCCAGCTGTGCGAAGATGTGATACTGAACCGTAATAATGATAACAATGAAGCCACCGAAAAGCTCATCCAGTTTGCCGAAACCGTAAAAGCAAAAGGCAAAGAGAATATCAAAGATGAAAAGTGGCGGGAGACTTCCGTTGAAGAAAGATTGAAACATTCACTGGTAAATGGTATCACAGAATATATTGATGCTGATACAGAAGAGGCCCGTCAAAAATATCCTACCCCGCTGGAAGTAATTGAAGGACCACTGATGGCCGGTATGAACGTGGTTGGAGATCTGTTCGGTGCCGGTAAAATGTTTTTACCCCAGGTGGTAAAAAGTGCCAGGGTAATGAAGAAAAGTGTGGCGATTCTGACTCCTTTTATCGAAGCAGAAAAAGAAGAAAGAAAACAGGCACATATCGCTGCTGGCACTGTAAATGAAGAAGCAGCCGGAGCCGCCAAAGTATTACTGGCGACAGTAAAAGGTGATGTGCACGATATTGGTAAGAACATTGTGGGGGTGGTGCTGGGGTGTAATGGATACGATATTATCGACCTGGGCGTAATGGTTCCTGCTGATAAGATACTCGATACCGCAGAAAAAGAAAAGGCTGATATTATTGGACTGAGTGGCCTCATCACTCCATCATTAGATGAAATGGTACATGTGGCGCATGAAATGAAACGCCGTGGTATGAAACAACCTCTGCTGATCGGTGGCGCCACCACTTCAAGAATGCATACCGCTGTAAAAATTGCTCCGCAATACGATAATGGGGTAATGCATATTCTGGATGCCTCCCGTAGCGTAACGGCTGTAAGTACTTTGCTGAATAAAGAACAAAGGGAACCGCTGCTACAGCAAACACAAAAGGAATACGAAGATCTGAGAAACCAATTTCTCAACAAAAAGGCAAAGCCGTTTATTCCTTATAATGAGGCCGTAGTAACAAAGGAGTACTTTGATTGGAAAAACTATAAGCCCACTGCTCCGGCTGTTAATGGAGTGAAAGTGTTGAAAGCATTTGATCTCGCCACCATAGCCCGCTATATCGACTGGGGCCCTTTCTTCATTGCCTGGGAAATGCCAGGTCATTTTCCGCAGGTCTTATCTGACAAGATCTTTGGAGCTGAAGCCACCCGTTTGTACAACGAAGCACAAAAGATGGTAGACCGTATTATTGCCGAAAAGTGGTTCAGCGCTGATGGAGTTATTGGTTTTTGGCCAGCCAGCAGTAATAATGCGGAC
>JAEUVL010000619.1 GCA_016786965.1 Chitinophagaceae bacterium | reverse complement strand
ACATACTTTAATTGTTCCGGAAAACGGTTCGGGTCTGCTGCTGCTTCGTATGCTTCATTGGCCAGTATTCCGGAAGCTGTATGATGTCCATGTCCGCCTTCACCAGTAGTGGGAAACCTTGTTACTATAACATCCGGCTGAAACTTCCTGATCACCCATACCACATCACTCAGTATCTTTTCCCGGTCCCATTTAGAAAATGTTTCCTCCGGATTTTTGGAATAGCCAAAATCGTAAGCACGGGTAAAGAATTGTTCCCCGCCGTCTATTCTCCGGGCGGATAGTAATTCCTGTGTGCGGATCAACCCCAGTTCTATCCCCTGTTCTTCTCCTATCAGGTTTTGTCCGCCATCACCTCTTGTAAGCGAAAGGTACCCGGTGCGATACATTTTATCCTTAGATAGGTAAGTAATCAGCCTGGTATTCTCATCATCAGGATGTGCAGCCACGTAGAGAACAGAGCCTAATACATTCAGCTTGCGCAGGGCCAGGTACATATCTGCCGAGGTCCAGCTCTGAGGGGCCTGCGCATAAGCAGTAACAGGCACTCCGGAGAGTAGCAGGCAGGAAAATAACAAGAAGAGAGTTAATTTCTTCATTCCGAAAATTTATTTAGCGAATATAACAGGTATTTGGGTTGTGACTGAAGCCGGTCATAATATTTAGCATAAAAAAAGCCCGGGCAGAAAGTGCTGCCCGGGCAATTAATTCTACTGTTCATCAGATCATTTCTGTACTTTAAATCCATTGGCTTTAGCATATTTCTGCTGTGCCGCCTGCATATCACTCAATACTGTATTCTTTTTATTGGCCAGTTCCATCAGGTCTGATGCCAATTGTTCTCTTTCTTCATCTGTTTTTGCATTGCCCACTCCTTTGTATCCTGTATAAATGCTCTTGATGTACTTGAAATACTTGAGAGTGGCTGATTTGAAAGCATCCGCCTCTTTGGCATTAGGCACTTTCATATCTTCGATCTCATCAATTTTAGTTTGCACCAGTTTCTCCATCCGCTCACTTACAGCTGCCATGCTGTCAAACTGACCGGCCTGGGCAAATTTTTCCACTTTGTTTTCTGTTGCGGTGATCTCCGGCTCCAGGCTCCTCTCCTTTGCCACTATCTGCTCGCTGAAGTTAAATGCTGACTTTGATTTACATGCCACTAAACCTGTAAAGAGGATAGCAACAAGGAGTAGTTTCTTTACCATAGTTAATTGCTTTAATGTTGAGTTTGGTTTCACCAAAAATAAACTTAATTATCAATTGTCATTAATCAGCAGGTAGATTTCTTAAAATATACATCTACTTCCGGTAGTTTTACCATCATTGGCCCACCAGGAACACGGCATTGCAAAGCAGCAGTTTCCCATTCTCCCAAAAGCTGCGAAACAATACATTATCCGTCAGATATGTTACAGAGCCTCCGCCTATTTGCTGTACCCCAAATACCAGTCCGTCCTTCAACCTGTCCTTTAATCGCTCACCGACATAGCCTGCCACCTGGTTATCTTTTCTAATAGTACCCACATTCCAGCCATCTTCTTTCATAAATTCATAGACGTTACCATCCATTTTCAGGGTATGATAAAAAGCGGGGTAACCATAAGCCAGCGGATGTGTGTTATCCAGTTCTACTCTAAAAATAGAACCCGGTGTAATATTGCGCAGATAGTCTCTGTCACGTTCTTCAAATTTTCGCAATGCTTCGTAACCGGCCTTGTCATCTTTTTTGTCAGAGTCCTCTGCTTTTTTAACTTTAATGCCAAAGTCGGCCCTTGACAATGCTGCCACTGCACTTTCCAGCGCTATCACCCTGCCCCCATTACTAATCCAATTTTTAAAGGCTTCTGCCTGTGCTTTGTCACTTAAAAACTGATAATTGCCATCCGGCATGATCAGTACATCTATTTCATGCCAGTCTGCCCCGGCTACTTCAGTTGCATTGATCAGTGTTAGCGGATAGTTTAGCTGGTGATCGAAGAAATGCCATATCTCGCCCGCTGCATTGGAGTTTATTCCTTCTCCCGTAAGCAATGCTACTTTTGGCGCTTTGAAAGGATGCACTTTATCACTTCCAAAATCGAATCCTTTATCAACAAAGCCGGTGGATACCGGGTATAGTTTTATATTCATTGCATTGGCGGCTTCTCTTACGTTTGTCCAAAGTGTATTTCCAAAAGCTTTATTAGCTGTTCTTAAAATAATGATAGCCCCCCGTTCAAATTTATTTCCATTTACTTCAAATGGCTGTTCAGCGTATCGCAGTAAAATGCCTTTCTTTAATAACTGGCAAACTAAGTTTACTGTTTTTATTCCATGCCAGGGTATTACATATCCATAGCTGGTCTCTTCGTTTATCACTTTGTTCTTTTGCACGGAACCACTGCTGCTGATTTTTTCCCGGCTGGCGTAAGC
>JAEUVL010000482.1 GCA_016786965.1 Chitinophagaceae bacterium | reverse complement strand
GGTAGTCGGTATGTTTGCTATAGTGCTGATCCAACTTCTCTACTTGCCTTTTCCTTTAAAAATGATCCTCAATGTGTGCAGCATGATCTTGAAGTCCAGTGCGAGAGATATATTTTCTATATATAGCAGATCAAATTTGCTCCGCTCCACCATCTCATCCACATTTTCTGCATAGCCAAATTGTACCATACCCCAGCTGGATAGTCCTGGCTTTACTTTCAGCAGGTATTTATAGTAGGGGTTGCGGGCTATTACCTGGTCAATATAATAACGGCGCTCCGGCCGTGGGCCTACCAGGCTCATCTCACCGATAATGATATTCCAAAGCTGCGGCAGTTCATCAATGCGCCATTTGCGCATCACTTTTCCCCAACGGGTTATACGGGAATCATTTTCAGAAGATAAGGCAGGGCCATTCTTTTCCGCTTCATGTATCATAGAACGGAATTTATACATCATAAAGGGTTTACCCTTGTAGCCTATTCGTTCTTGTTTATAAAATACAGGACCACTGGAAGATAGCTTAGTACGAATAGCCGCAAATATCATCAAAGGAAGCAATAACAAGGAGGCTGAAAAAGCTACGGAAATATCAATTAACCGTTTAATGTTTTGCTGCCAATCCAGCATCAGCCCGGTCTGAAGGTCTATGAGGGCAGCACCCATCACACTGCTTGTTTTTACCGAACCGGCTAAAATGTCGATGGTATCAGGCTGTATCTTTATTTCAACGTCTTTTTCACTCAGGCGATTGATCATTTTTTCAAGTAAGGGCAATTCTGTTTTTTCGATGGCCAGCACCACCAGTTTTATATCATTTTCATCAATGATATTTTCCAGTTGGTCAAAAGTGCCAAGTTTGGGTAACAGTTTGTCTATGCTGTGTTTGCCGTTATTATCGGGGGTAATGAAACCTATATACCGGTAACCACCATCCAGCAATTTTTTTTCTGTTTCTTTAAAGATGCGTATCGCATTATCCTGGCTACCCGCCATCAGTGTGTTAAAGCGGACCTTGCCATTAAGCAGCTGTCTTTTTGCCACATTCAAAATGATCCACCGGCCAAGAAAAGTAAAAGTGAAATGAATAGCAAGTAAAGAAGCAAAAGCAATGTAAAAATAGGAAGTGCCTTTGGCCGGGTCATTAAAAACAAATACAAGAAAGAGAATTATACTGCCAAAAAGGCTGGAGACAAATGTGAGGGTGAACTCCGCAAACCTTGATTTCTTGTAAAGATGGTTATAGGTGCCGGCAATTGTGTATAAAACCAGCCATCCTACCGGAACGAGCAGAAAGATATATAATAGAGATTCATAACTGATAGGGTAAGCCCCTTTATCCTGCTGCAGGTCTGTTCGAAGAATGTAAAAACAAAGCCAGGCCAGTGCTGCGGTAATAAAGTCGCTTACCACATACCAGGCTAGTGATATTTTCTTGCCAGAATTCATCAGCGGGTAATGACATTGTTTCCAATTTTTTCCAGTATTTGATGCGCTACATCCATGGCCATCAGGCCATCCATTTCAGATACTATGGTTTTGGTATTATTCAAGATGGCATCTTTAAAGGCGGATAATTCCATTTTAATGGCATTTACCTCCGGCACGACCGGGTTGGCCATTGCAATCGTTTTTTTGCCCGAAGGGGTTTCTATATCAAACGCAAATACATTGGAGTCCTGCGGTTCTTTCAGTTTAATGATCTCTGTTTTCTTATTCAGGAAATCGATGCCGATATAGGAGTCTTTTTGAAAGAGCCTGATCTTCCGCATTTTCTTCATGGAAATA
>JAEUVL010000474.1 GCA_016786965.1 Chitinophagaceae bacterium | reverse complement strand
CATTTTTTGTATAGCGCAGGCAAAGATTCATCATGGCCCTGTAGTAGTTGCGGTACAACTGCTCCTGCGACCTCCGGTCTTCTTTCTTACAACCTTCAATAATTATTTGTATGTCTTTCTCTTCTGCTGTCAAATAAATTTCCCTGTTTTACTACGGACAGCTAAAATACTCTGTTGCAGTGTTGTCTCATTTCTTTTAGATTGTTAATTTCTTCTTACTCTGAATGATCCGCTTATTGTGTGTATGGGTGCAGGATTAATAGTGTCTTTAAAATTGCCCGTAAAGTTGCCTTCATAAAAACCACCTGAAGAAGCCGGAAAACTTGTTAGGGTGATTGTTGAAGGAGTCAGCAATGGGCCCGACATCAGGTTTTGAGACATAATCCCGGAAAGATTATATGTGCCAGGTGCTATTGTGACACTATTAAAATACAATGAAATTGTTTTATTGCTGATTAAATTTCGCCCATTTAAACTAGTATAGGTCGCACTGCCAGAAGGAAAACTAGATCCCTGAATTGAATCTAAGGGAATGAGAGATGAAAGACTATAGTTTGTTCCATCCAATGTGTAATTAAAAAACTGGACTGCCGATGTTCCGCAGGATACAATATTTCCGGAGTTAGTAACAGGAGTTACAATAACGATACCGGGAACAGTCGCCTGTTCTTGTCCGATATTATCCACACCGGTTATATCACAGGTAAGAGGGCTGCTTCCGCAACGAAGAATGGACAGCGAAAAATCGCCGCTGCTATTGGTGCTCACATACATTGAGGAATAGCCATAATTTACAATAGCATAACCATCTGTAACTGCTGCACCGCTACAATTTAATAATCGCCCTTGTATAGTAAGAATGGACGAGCTTGCAGCTGAAACAGTAACAGTGCCTAAGTTAGTGTTTTGAGTAAATGGGCCTATATTCTGGGAAAAGACAGCATTCACACAGTCATCCAATACTTCGAGCAGCAAAGCTTCATTAGCCGGAACAAGTCCGCTTACTTTACCCATTGAATCGGTATATCCATAAGAAGAACTCCAATAACCAGCACTTCTTGATAATCGCACTGCCACATTCACGAGAGGTACCCCCTGTGCATTTTTTAGTGTCATGGACAAGTTTACCGTCGAGGCACTGACATCACAATTCCAGAAAGAGAAATGCTTTACTTCGCCTATATACGCATTGCCTGTCTTTGTAGCTGTCCCTTCTTCTTTCCAAATACCCGTTTGTTCATCTACATACCATAAAGCTATAGTAGAGGGGGCGGATGATAAAACAGAAGAAGGGATGGGTGTTGTAAGCGTGGCTGTTTTGCCGGTGGCTATCTGTAGTTTTTCTCCAGCGGATGATTCTAGTTCTACTGCCATCATACCATAAGAGCTAAGAGTTACTCTTTTACCATCTTTGTCATCCGCCATCAGCGAGCCGGGTATCGTTTGTGAAATATCATTGGCTGTAGGATCAATATAGGCGGCGTATATATTAATGCTGCCTGTATAAGTACCTCCGGCAGCCTTAACTACGGCCTCTGCCGGTAAAGCGATCTTTGAGCCATTGGCCAGAGTGACATTGCCTCCGGCAGCTGAGTTGATACTTCCGGCCAGCGTTTTCTTAATTAATTTAATAACCACATGATTAGCTCCTTCGGTTGCCTGAAAAGTGCGGTAGGCTTTAAAGTAACCAGTTTTCTCGGCTATCACCACTGATGCATTTTTGTCTAAAGAGGTTTTTATGATCCTGAAATAACCGCGGGAATCAGTGGTAGCAGTTTTGCCACCGGCTTTTATGCTCACATTGCTGGCGGGTTGGCCATTTTCATCTATCACCCTACCTTGCACCGTAGCTTTAACAGGGGCAGCTGTTTTACCTCCGGGATTCAGATCAGTATCATAACTGACCTCCTTCTGGCAATTAAAGGCGAAAACGGGTAGAAAAACCAATAAAACAGGATAAAGAAGCCTTTTCATAATAGTATGTTTCAGGCATATACTGCGGCAAAAGCCAAAAGGTTGGGTATGACAATTAAAAAGGGGGTGGCCGGGGTCAATGACACCGACCAGCGGCGATGGATGGAAGCTTTCTACCCTCTTTACCTTATTTAAACGCCTGCATCAGTATTTATTTCGGATACCCTGGATAAACTTTTCGATTGCCCGGCGCACCTCCGTAGCCGAGGCCCTGTGATTATTGACCAGGGTGGAGAAAATAAGCAACTTACCTTTCTTAGTATATAAAAAACCACTGAAGGCCACTACGCCGGATAGGGTGCCTGTTTTACCATAAATATAGCCGCTGTCGGCTTTGTAGTAGCTGCTGATCGTACCTTCTCCGCCGGTGGGTAGAATGACTTTGAGGCGCTCCATGCCGAACTCATTCTTCATTTTATTAAGGATAGCGACGAAATCTTGCGGGGTGAATAAATTATACCGGCTGAGCCCGCTGCCATCTGCCCAGCGTGGTGTTTGGGGCAGGTCTTTGAAATCTGTTTTGAGTAAGGTGTCGATGATCTTTTCATCGTTCATTACACCCAGCATTTCATTGCTTACCATTAATAAGGACTGCTCCGCAAAAAAATTATCGCTGCGATGCATCATAGGTTTGAGGAGGGAGTCGGTGGGTTGGGAATGGATGGTTTTAGCATTTCTTATTTTCTGTGGTAATAATGTATAGCCAATACCACGGCCATAGCTATAAGAGAACTTTCTTTTTTGCAAAGTATCACTTAACAAAGTTTCGATTAATCCCTTTTGAGGCAAAAAGGGTATCTCAAAAACCAAACCCCAAAGCTTCTTCGCTTCGAATAGGTCTGCTGGCATGGCTTTTTGAAAAATAAATTTATTGTCATTATAACCTCTTATAATTCTTGGTATTTGGGAATTACCATTTTCATATGTTAAATGTTCTCTTTCAAAAAAGCCGGGTACAACGCTTATTTCGCCTGCACTAACAATTTTAAAACGAACAATATTCCCATATATAGGGAAAAATGATCTTGGTGCCATATAGCTTTCCTGAGCATCATTCCATGACCAGCCATTTCCAAAATACTTGTCATAATATAATGGCATGGTAAAATTTAATTCATAAGAATTGTCTTTCAAAAATCTGAAAACCAACTGCTCCTTAAATTCCGGGTGGAGAAACGTTGGGTCTCC
>JAEUVL010000445.1 GCA_016786965.1 Chitinophagaceae bacterium | reverse complement strand
CCGCTCCCTGATCTCCTTCAATACATCCTTCGCAATGGTTTTCTGTTTATTATCCAGCAGCAGCTCAATACCATCAAACCACGCCGCCAGGTTATCAAGGTTCAGGTTGCTCAACTCCGCAATATTTCTTCCATTCACTTTAAACCACAAGCTTTCCTTTCTCAGCCGGGCGCCATTACAACCATCACAGGGTCTTACGATCATATAATCTTCCGTCCACTCCCGTATCGCTTCACTGTAGGGGTTAGCAAACCAGCGTTGCAGCATATTGATCACTCCTTCAAAAGGGGCCTGCGGGTCAAACTTCATATTCTCAAAATCCAGGTCCTCCTGTTGCCCCTCTTCATTGCCATACAGCATAATGTTGAGCTGCTTTGGTGTTAGCTTATTCACCGGCGTCGTCAGTGATATCTTATTCTTCTTCGCCGCATCCTGTGCCTGGCGATATACCCAGGCATCCCTTTCCTCACCCAGCGGAGCAATACCGCCCTCGCTGATGCTCAGCGAAGGATCGGCGATTACCGCCTCCATATTAATATGATGCTTGGTACCAAGCCCCTTGCAAACAGGACAGGCCCCGTAAGGCGAATTGAAAGAAAAGGCATTCGGCGAAGGCTCTTCATAGCTGATGCCCGTATCCTCACACATCAGGTGTTTGGAATACATGGCTACGGCCTCCCCAGAACCCTCCGAAGGAGGGGCTTTAGACTCCGAAGATTTGGATAGTTTTTTTCCCTTTGCAGAGTCTTGCCTTTGCCCGCCTTCGGGGGCCACAAACATCAGCTCCTTCCCGATCCTCAGCGTTTGCTGCACACTCTGGCTCAGCCTCGCTTTCAGTTCGTCTGTTACTTGCAGGCGGTCCACCACCAGCTCAATATCATGGATCACATAGCGGTCCACCTGCATCTTTGGGGTAATGTCCTTCACTTCACCATCCACCCGTACTTTCAGGAAACCCTTCTTACGTACATCTTCAAACAGTTCCCGGTAGTGTCCTTTACGGCCA
>JAEUVL010000440.1 GCA_016786965.1 Chitinophagaceae bacterium | reverse complement strand
GACACAAGCCGATAAAGTGAAGCTGGATAAAATGGATTGGTGGCGCTTCCTGGTAAATAATGGCTGTGAAGGAAGGGACCTGGACCTGAGAGAGTTGCTCGACAGTACTGATTTTGGAGAAACCATTCGCAGTGTGTCTGCCTTCGCTGCTTTGGCAGAGTATGCAGAAAGCAGTGAGAAGAATGAGATGGACCTGAAGATAAAAGGGGGTAATAGTATGCTGGCAAAAAGAATTGCAGAAAAGATAGGCCTTGATAAGATCAAAATGCAGCATGCGGTGAACCGGGTGGTACAAAATTTAAAAGGCGGGGTAACCGTCCATTGCAGTAACGGGGAAAAATTCACCGGTGATAAGATCATTTGTACTGCGCCAACTTTTGCGGTTAAAAAAATAAAATGGGAACCGGGCCTGCCCGCCGACCAGGTGAATGCGATGAATGAGTTGCAGTACGCCCGGATCAATAAAAACCCGCTGTTATTCAGCAAGCGGTTTTGGAAAGAAGAGAGTTTCGACATGATAACCGATCAGTCGCCGCATTATTTTTATCATGCCACCAAGAACCAGGATTCAAAGAAAGGGGTACTCATTTCTTATACCATTGGAGAGAAAGCAGCGGTCGTGGCCAACCAGTCGGACAAATGGAGAGAAGATATGGTGCTGCAAACATTAAAGCCGCATTTTGATGATGTGAAGGATAGTCTTGAAAGGCAAACAAATTACTACTGGGGCAACGATGAGTTCAGTCATGGTGCTTACGCATTGTATGGAAAGGGTCAATGGTTCAGAGTGATGCCGATACTGAAGCGGTCCCATATTCACACACATTTTGCGGGTGAACACCTGGCCGACTGGCAGGGCTTTATGGAAGGGGCGATCAATACTGGTGAGGAAGCTGCAGAGAAGATCTGATGATTCTCCCCATGTTGCAATAGTGCAAAGACGATAGTAAGCAATAATAACAGTTGGATTACAGCCTACGTATGTTGTTTACTCAGGGTACCTGCTTTCCGGCCGATGCTTCCCACAGCATGAACCATTCTTCTGCTTCCAGCCGGAGACCGGCTGCAGCCATTGCTGATTGTAACCGTTCAATTTTGGAAGTACCTAATACCGGGATGATGCCTGAAGGATGCCGGTGTAAAAAGGCCAGCAGGATATTCTCGATATTAGTAGCGTATTTATCGCTGAGAGCAGCAGCTGCTGTTACAATTCTTTTGTTTCTTTCACTGGTGGTATCAGTTAGTAATTGGCCGCCACCAAGAGGGCTCCAGGCCATAGGGACTATTTTTTCCTGCTGGCATTGGTCCAGCTGCCCGTTATGAAACGGGTCCATATATAACAGGGAGACTTCAATTTGATTTATTTCAACCGGAAAATATTTATGTAACATGGCTGTTTGTGATGGGGTGAAATTGGACACACCGGCATGTAATATTTTTCCCTGTTGTTTTAAGCGGGTGAATGCTTCTGCTATTTCTTCCGGGTTCATCAGCGGGTCGGGTCGGTGAATAAGAAAAGCATCTATATAATCTGTATGCAGATTGCTAAGCGACCGTTCTGCACATTCAATAATGTACTCTTTGCTGGTGTTGTAAGATTTTATCCGGAAGGAGGGGCGGCTGGCTACCGGCATTTTTATCCCACACTTGGTAATTAGCTGGATCTTGTTGCGTAGCCCGGGTAATTGGTGCAGGGCTTTTCCGAATTCCTCTTCGGTACTGTAGTCACCATAAATATCGGCATGGTCAAAACTGCTGATACCATTATCAGCACAGGCAGAGATCATGTTGACATATTGCCCGGTAGTGAAACCGGAGCCCCATTGGCCCCATTTCATGCAGCCTGCTACAATGGGGGAGAGTGTTGGTTGTTGCATATAAGGAATGAATATAAAAAAAGTCCGGCTCTTCCGAACCAGACTTTTAAAGCGAGATAAATATCGTTATTGATTAATAATCGTTATTGTATCCACCACGGTCACGGTTGTAGCCGCCACCGCCGCCGCTCTTTCCTTTGTAGCCGCCACCGCCGCCGCTGCCGCCTTTGTAGCCGCCGCCACCGCCGCCGTTACCGAAGCTTCTTTTCTTGAAGCCACCGCCGCCGCCACCTTCTGGCTTAGGACGACTTTCGTTAACAACGATGTTACGACCGTCAACTTCAGTACCATTCAAAGCAGCAATGGCTGCTTGAGCCTGGTCATCGTTGGCCATTTCCACAAAACCAAAGCCTTTGCTGCGGTTAGTGAATTTGTCGGTAACAATTTTGGCAGATGTTACTTCGCCATGTGTTGCGAAAAGATTGGACAGGTCCTGGTCTTTCAGGTTCCAACTAAGGTTTCCTACGTAAATGTTCATTTTGAGATGTTTTAAAAAAAATAAAAGTGTCAACAGTAAACAGTACCCAATGAACATTCAACGGTTTTTCGAGACGTTCAGGACTTGTGAAACTGAAAGAGCACCAAATGCAAGACAAAATAACGGATTTTTTTTCCACATATTGCTATTTTTTTAAGGGATAATGCTATTAATAGGCTTATTGCCAGTATTACCAGGCTGCTGAACGCCCATTTTCCCGCCTTATGGGCACTTAATCAATCGGTTATGGAGGAACATTACAGGAAAGACAATAAAAAAAGCCCCTCCGGTTGGGAGGGGCCTGGGATTATTTTCCGGGAAACTTATTCAGCTACCACTTCGATATCCACTTCGGTGGATTTGCCATTGCCGAAGTCGATCGTGGCTTTATAAGCGCCTACTTCTTTCAGGTCCTCTGGGATAGTGATCTTTTTGCGGTCGATCTCATATCCTCTTTGCTCACGGATGGCACGGCTTAATTGTAAAGAGGTGATGCTGCCGAAGATCTTGCCGCTGGTACCTGTCTTGGCGCCCAGTTTAATGGGAGCTTCGCTCAGTTTGGCAATTACGTTATTGATCTCAGCCAGCATTTTATCTTCTTTCTTTTTCACCTGTTTCATCCGCTCTTCCAGTTGCTTTCTGTTGCTGGGGCTGTTTTCTACAGCGAGCTGACGGGGCAATAAGTAATTACGGGCATAGCCGTTCTTTACTTTTACCACTTCGTTCTTGCCACCCAGGTTATCTACGTCTTGAATTAAAATGATTTCCATTGTT
>JAEUVL010000315.1 GCA_016786965.1 Chitinophagaceae bacterium | reverse complement strand
CAATGGCCTTTAGTTGAATGGGCTGATTGATGGCGGCCACTGTGTCCCGACCAGCAAAGATCTTTACAGCGGGTACCACATCAATGGATACTTCATCCTCAAAAAGAGATACACAGCCGGTGGCATCTGTTACCAAGAGGCGATACGTTATTGGTGCATTCGCTTTTACTGAAGGGTTCTGATCGGTGGTGGCGGAAACAAAATAAGTGGATGGCGACCATGTATAGGAAGCGCCGCCGGAACCATTTAACTGAAATATTTTGCCATAGCAATAAGAGGCGTCGGGGCCTGCGTCCGGAATAGGGGCAGGACGTACAGTGATGGTTACAGAGTCAATCCTGTCGCAAATACCAGTGGTGGCTGTAATATAATATTTAGTGGTAACGGTGGGTGAAGCAGTGGGGGTAAGTATAGCGGCATTATTGAGGGCGGCAGCCGGTGTCCATGTAAAGCTGGTGCCATTTGACACTGCGGGAATCATAAAACTGGTGCCTTCACAAATGCTGGTGCCTGCGCCTGCATCCACCGTCACTGTATTGTTGAGCGCAATGGTGACGGGCTGTGTATTAAGGCAACCGTTATTATCTTTTACGGTAACGGTGTAATTGCCCTGCAATACATTGAAAAGGCTGGCGCTTTGAAAATTAGTTCCGTCAATAGAATATGTATATGGGCTGCGACCGCCGCTGGCTGTGACATTGATCTCCCCATCGGGATTGCCGGAGCAACTTGCCGGCTGGATGGCGGTATTGTCAATGAGCAGGTCTGGCGCTGACTGAATGATTGAGACGGTGATGCTGTCGATGCAATTGGCATCCCTGACTTTTACTGTATAAGTGCCCACGGGCAAGTTGTAAAAATTACTATCGGGCTGCCAGGTGATACCGTCTAAAGAAAACTCCACGGGGGCGGTCCATTCGCCTCCGGCGGCCACTTTGATATTGCCAGTGGTACCATTGCGGCAGGCCACATCCTGTTTGGAAATAAACTCAACGTCTTTCCATCTTATATATACAGAATCCTGCGCATTGCAGGTGCCTACATTGGCGGTACAGATATAGGTAGTAGCGCTGTTGACCGGTGTGGCTATGGGATCCCTGACAGAAGTGCTGCTGAGAGTGGGGTCTGCATTCCACTGATAGGTAGTGTAACCGGTGGTGGCGGTAAGTTGTATGGATGCATCGCGGCAGATGAAGGCGGTATCCGGCGCCAGGTCGAGAATATCATAATCCCTCAACTGTATCATGGTGCTGTCGGTGGGTGTTCCGGCGGCGCACCCGGCGAGGGCATATATTTTAAGCGTTTCAATTCCTTCCGGTACCAGGTCCATGACAGGGTTTACAAAAATGGTAACGAAGCTGTCGTTGGCGGGTATGACGGCGGTGGTTGGCAAGGCGAGTACATCCACACCATTGATAGCAGAGCCACCATAGGAAAGCTGT
>JAEUVL010000284.1 GCA_016786965.1 Chitinophagaceae bacterium | reverse complement strand
AAAGCTGTGATTGGCGGCAGCGGTTACAATAGCGATCCCTCTGTGAATACTTCTATCATTTTCACCACAGAGGAATATGATGACCCCAGCGTATATTTTCCCCCTACATTTGTTACACCTTCCACCGGCCTGTATCATTTTGATGCGTTACTGCACTGGAATATTACCAGCGTGGCATTTCCCACCCAATATGTAATGTACCTTACAGTAAATGGTGTGCAACGGCATGGGAATATACTGGATATACCCGCAGGAGGCGGTGGCTTCAAACCGCAGGCGCTTAGTTCTGATATTAAATTAACGACCGGAGATACTGTGGAAATTGTAGTGATTCAAACTTCTGGTATCATACAATCAATTACGGGAACTTTTTCCGGTATCCGGTACAGCTATTTTTCCGGCAGAAGGATATACTAGATGCGCCTGCGTATGCCTGAATATCGATAAACAGAAGCCTATATCTTTGCGGCATGCAAGAATTCCTGACCGACCTGTTCAAAGGTCAAACCTACGATGCTAATAATTTTTTTCTGATGGCAGGCCCCTGTGTGGTGGAAAGTGAAGATCTTTTGCTGGAAGTGGCTGAGAAAGTATCCGGCATCTGTAAAAACCAGGGTATCCCTTATATCTTTAAAGCTTCTTACCGCAAAGCCAACCGCACCAGTGGCACTTCATTTACCGGGCTGGGAGATGATGTAGCAATGCAAATGCTTCGGAATACCGGGCAAAAATTCTCACTGCCTGTAGTTACCGATATTCACTCCCCGCAAGAAGCAGCTAAAGCCGCACAATTTGTAGATATACTGCAAATACCAGCTTTTCTCTGCCGCCAGACCGACCTCTTAATTGCTGCGGCACAAACCGGTAAAATTGTGAATGTAAAAAAAGGACAGTTCGTTAGCGGGGAAGCTATGAAGTTTGCAGTTGATAAAATAAGAAATGCAGGTAATGATAAAGTGATGCTGACTGAAAGAGGCACTACGTTTGGCTACCAGGACCTGGTGGTTGACTATCGTAAT
>JAEUVL010000596.1 GCA_016786965.1 Chitinophagaceae bacterium | reverse complement strand
TTGGTAATCTCCGCTTTCGATATAGGTCTTCATCTTGGTTCTTGCTTCCAGTGCCCAGTCATACCCATAGTCTGCTGTATTTATTTTATCCCATGCCGCCATACGCAGGTTATGCACCATATTGCCGCTGCCAACTATCAGTACTCCTTTTTTGCGGAGCGAAGAAAGTTCTTTGGCCAGTTCAAAATGGTATTGTGGTCCCTGTGTATAGTCAAGGCTTAATTGAATAACAGGAACATCGGCTGCCGGATACAAATGTTTGATCACACTCCAGCAACCATGATCGAGGCCCCATTTTTCATCCAGCCCCACGGCTGTTTTGGTAATTATATTCTTTGTTTCTTTTGCCAGTGCCGGATTGCCGGGTGCCGGGTATTGCACATCAAACAAGGCCTGCGGAAAGCCACCAAAGTCATGAATGGTGGGTGGTTTTTCCATCGCCGTTACAAAAGTGCCTTTCGTTTCCCAGTGTGCAGACACACAAATAATGGCTACCGGTTTGGCAATTCCCTTTCCTGCTTCCCTGAAGCCGGTCACAAATTCATTCTCTTCAATAGCATTCATGGGGCTGCCATGACCGAGAAACAGTACAGGCATTATCTCTGTACCGGTTAAGGGGCCCATTATTTTACTCAGTTCGTTAAGTTTCATTGCTGCTCCTGTCATTCCGGTTAGTGCTAAAGTTCTAATAAAAGTATTTCTCTTCATTGTTTCAATATCGGGATTGGTAAGATTATTTTTTGTGCACAGGCAGCATCACTATCATTAGGTTGCTGTTCGGGATTTTACCAGTGGCCTATCTGCAATATTGCCTGGTTTGCAAAAATAGTATTTGCCGGGGCTTGCAGCAGGTGCGCTGTGCAGAGTTAAACAAATGTGATAGCGGCCTTCATGATTTGTTCATGCAAATCATTGTTTTCGTAAGTTGCATTATTAAACTTCAAACACGGACTGTTGAACGAATTAGAGCTGATACAAGGTCTTAAGAATGGCGATGAGACAGCTTTCCGTTTCCTGGTGGATACTTACAAGGACCGGGTGTACAATACAGTGATTGCCATTGTACAAAATGCAGAGGATGCAGAGGATGTGACCCAGGAGGTTTTTATCCAGGTTTATCGTTCGATCAGCAGCTTTAAAGGAGAGGCTAAACTGTCCACCTGGCTGTACCGGATAGCTACTACCCGCTCACTGGACCTGCTGCGGAGCCGAAAAAGCAAGAAAAGGTTTGGCTTTATTCAGCGCCTTTTAGGTGAGGACTCTGAACCCCTGTACGAAATACCTGATTTTAATCATCCAGGCATAGCATTGGAAAAGAAAGAGAATGCGGCTAAATTATTCAAAGCCATCCGGGAACTACCTGAAAATCAAAAGATAGCATTTACGCTTCACAAAATGGAAGACCTGAGTTACCAGGAAATCAGCGAGGTTATGAAGACCACTGTGCCTGCTGTAGAGTCTCTATTGCACCGTGCAAAGCTTAATTTGCGGAAATTGCTGGAAAAAGACCCGGGCAGATAAAAGGGCGTACGAAGGTTTTGAAAGGTGTTAACGTCAAAAACTATGTATTATGAATACAGAACAAAACAAAAAGGTGGAAGAAATACTGAACAGCCTCGATGGCTGCGCAAAGGCAACTGCCCCTGACTTCTTCTATACCCGCCTCCGGGCCCGGCTGGACAAGGAAACAATACAGCCCGGCCCCCAATCATGGCTGCTCCGCCCTGCCTTTGCTGTGATGGCACTCGTGGTGGTACTTGTTCTGAACGCATTTGTTCTTTTTCAGCGAAATAAGACCAATTCCAGCTTCACTGCTTCTGATACGGACAATCTTCAGTCGGTAGCCGCCGAGTACAGCCTGAATGATAATTCTAACCTTTATGACCTGTCGCAGGACAACAGATAAACTCCCAGCCAGGCAGTTAATAACATAAGCATGAAAAGCACTAATAACAGGATTCTTACGATTGCGGTAGTTCTATTACTGATCACCAACATTGCTCTTGTAGCACTGGTGGTAACGGGTAAAAACAAACACGACAAAGGTGGCCAGGGCAGAAAGGGTGATCCTTTTGAAATGATGGAAAAGGAATTGGGGATGACAGAACAGCAAAAGAAAGACCATCTTCAATACCGGGAGGAATATTTCAAAGTGGTAAGACCGCTGTTTGATTCTGTTCGCCTGGCGAAAGCAGCCTATTTTGCATTGGTAAAAGACTCTATGGTGAATGACAGTGTGATGACTATGGCTTATAATAAAATGACCAATATTCAAACTGTTATTGATAAGCAAACGTTCGATCATTTCCGAAGGGTAAGGCTACTCTATGCTGGTGAGCAGCAAAAGAAGTATGATGAACTGGTGCAAAAGATGATGCAGCGTGGTAAGAGAGATTCTGCACAGGGAAGGGGAAGGTGATTGAATAAGTTCTATGCTGATAAATAAAAAAGGTAAACACAGTATATACTGTGTTTACCTTTTTTTATTTGTGTCCTTTATGTATGATACGGGTTATTTATCAGGCATATATCCGTTCAATCGCATCCCTGAATTTCTCCATTACCACTTTTCTTTTCAATGACATCTTCGGCGTAAGCTCTCCCGTGTCCACACTCCATTCATTGGGTAACAATTCAAATTTCTTTACCTGCTCCACATGATTGAAGTATTTATTGAAACTTTCCACCAGGTCTTTATATAAAGCGACCACTTTTTCGTTTTGTATCAGCTCTTCATTGGTGCCGATCGTTACCCCGTTTTGGCGGCACCAGTCTTTCAGGTTAGGAAAAGAGGGGATGAGTAATGCCCCTACAAATTTCTTTTCTGCCCCTACCACCATTACCTGTTCTACAAACATGGATTCCTTTAACCTGTTTTCGATGGGCAATGGCGCTACATACTTACCGCCACTGGTTTTAAATAATTCCTTTTTTCTATCAGTGATCTTGAGGAATTTGTTTTCGGCCATCATGCCGATATCACCGGTATGAAACCAGCCGTCGCCTGTTACCACCTCGGCTGTCAGGTCGGGGCGTTTATAATATCCCATCATCACATTGGGTCCTTTGCATAATATTTCTCCGTCTTCGGCGATCTTTACTTCCACATCTTTAATTAATGGCCCTACGGTGCCAAACATTCTTCCAGTAACGTCATAATTGTTCACCGATATCACGGGAGAAGTTTCTGTAAGGCCATAGCCTTCCATGATGGGTATCCTGGCAGCGGTAAAGATCCGTATCAGGCGTACCTGGCAGGCGGCACCTCCTGTTACCACACATTTCAGGTTGTTGCCAAGGCCTTCTCTCCATTTGCTGAATATGAGCTTATTGGCAATTCCCAACTGCATGTTGTAAAAGAAGCCCTGGTTCTTATTGATCTCAAATTTTTCTGCAAGATCATGTGCCCAGAAGAATAGTTTTTTCTTTACCCCTGTAAGCTGGCTTCCTTTCTGCATGATCTTATCGTACACTTTTTCCAGCAGCCGGGGTACGGTGGTGAACATGTCGGGCTTTACCTCCTTGAGGTTGTCGCCAATTGTTTCCAGGCTTTCTGCATAGTAGATAGAGGTGTAATTGAACAGGTAGAGGTAAGTGACCATCCGTTCAAAAATATGGTTGAGCGGAAGGAAGCTGAGTGAACGCAAATTTTCTCCCGGCGGGAAGCAGGGACTTGAGGCCATTACATTGGATAAAATATTTCGATGGCTGAGCATCACTCCTTTTGGTATGCCTGTGGTACCGGAGGTATAAATGATAGTGGCGGCATCTTCATACTTTATCTTTTCGGCTATAGGTTTTATCTGTGCTATCAATTCCGGTGTGCCGGCATTCAGCACTTCTTTCCAATGGGAAGCGTTGGCCACATGTTCGAAAGTGAAGATCTCTTTCAGGGAGGGTACCCTGTCTTTTATGCTGATCACTTTCAGAAAAGTATCTTCATCATTTACGAAAACGATCTTTACCTGTGCGTCATTTAATACAAATTCCAGTTCATTTACATTGATGGTAGGGTAAATAGGCGTGAGAAGGGCGCCGATCTGCTGTACGGCGAGGTCTAATATTACCCATTCTGGCCGGTTCTTAGAAAGAATGGCAACTTTATCTCTTCCTTCCACGGTCATATCATTAGGGCCTATACCGTAGCTTAGTAATCCGGCGCTAAGCTGGTTCATGGTATCAGCCACTTCCTGTGTGCTGTATTTTTTCCATTGGCCGCCAGCTTTACCCGCCAGCATATCCTCCAGCGGTTTATTTTCAAGTTGCAGTTGAACACTGTCAAAAAGACGTAGTGGCTGTGTCATATTCAATCGTTATTAGAATTAGATAATCTGCAGGCAGCAGTGTAACAGACAGACAAATTAGTTAAAAAAGGATAGATAAAAAAACGGCCCCGGTTTGTGATAACCGGGGCCGTTTAAAACAAACTATGGGAATGCTTAGTTTGCCTGGTAATATTGTCCTGCTGGCATCCGGAATACCCGGCTGCGCTGAAAAGTATTGAAAGAGTTGTATTCGGCAGCATGGGTCTTGGTCCAGTTGTCGTAAGCGGCCAGGTTTTCTGAGGGGCCGAAGAGCCATTGATTGTAGGCGTCGAACATACCTTCAGACAGTAACTGGCGGTGATAATCAAAAAGACGGAAAGGGAAACGGGCACCATAGTTAGTGTACCAATCCAGGATGAAGCGGGTGCGGATCATGATGAGCACTTCCGTTGTAATGCCTTTATTGGCCAGTGACGATTGTTTGCTCATGCTGGTCATGAAGGATTTGGCAAAATCGCTTTTGTTCTTTTCTTCACCAGCCATCATATCTGCTTCGGCAAATAGTTTTTCTTTATAGCCCTGCAGCAGCAGTTCTTTCATGGCTGCGCCTCTTTCGCCCAGGCTTTCCATGTTCACAAAGATCTCTCCGTAAATGAGGCTCCACACTTTGTCTTTGGTATAAAAATAATACATGGCGGCATTGTAATAATTGCCACCATAGGCAGGGTCCAGTTTGATGCCTTTTTCCCAATATTGTATGGCTGAAAAATCTTTAATGGCCCATAGTAATTCACCATACTCGCTGTACAACGGTCCACTGTTGGGAAATTTCTTCAATGCTTTTTTGTACATCTTATCACAATCTTTCGATTCTTCCAGCGCTTTGTACACATTACCGGCTATCTGGTAACAAACCACATCAGCATCATCCCGGTCTATCAGCTTTTCTGCCCCTTCCAGGGCTTTTGTATAATCTCTTTTGAGGTAATAACTCATCACCAGGTCTTTCTGCAGCTCCAGGTTTTTGGCATCCTGTTGCAGGGCCCTTGTAAGTACAATAATAGCATTATCAAAATCGCCGGACCGCATAAATGTCCTGGCAGTTTCCTGCAGGGTCTTGATATCGCCGGGTTGGGCTGTAGCTACCAGGGCAGAAAGAGCAATGATTGAAAAGGAGAGAAATTTCTTCATATCTTATAATTAGAAAAACAGAGACGTTATGGCAGGCGTCTCTGTTGCAAAATAACAATTATTTCAGGAGAGTACTGTTAAATAAGGTGTGTAAGGAGGCCATCTCTCAGTTTAGGCTCAAACCAGGTGCTTTTGGGAGGCATAACAGTACCACTATCGGCAATATCAAATAATTGCTCAATTGTTACAGGGTAGAGACTGAATGCTACTTTCATTTCCCCGCTGTTCACTCTTTTTTCCAGTTCTTTCAATCCGCGGATACCACCTACAAAATCAATCCGTTTATCGGTCCGCTGATCTTCAATGCCCAGCAGTTTATCCAAAATGTTGTTAGATAAAATGGTGACATCCAGCACACCCACCGGGTCTGTAGTATAGGTACCGGGGCGGGCCACCAATATGTACCATTGTCCGTCCAGGTACATCCCAAATTCATGGAGCTGCGAAGGTTTTACCGGTTCCGGGCTAAGGGTAATATAGAAGTCGTCCTGCAGTAAACCCAGTAATTTGGCTGGCGACAGGTCATTGAGATCTTTTACCACCCTGTTATAATCGAGTATCGCCAGTTGGCTGGAGGGGAAGATGGTGGTTAAAAAGAAACCGGCTTCCTCGCTTTGAGGAAGTGCCGCACTAACCTTAGCGGCTGATGCTGCCCTATGATGCCCGTCGGCAATATAGGTGCAGGGCACATTGGTACTGAACAGTTGAGTAATGGAACTGATGACCAGATCACGGTCAATTACCCAGATACTGTGCTGAATACCGTCAGCAGCAATAAAATCATAGACGGGTTTGTTAGTTGCTTTCCATCCGCTGATAATGGCGTTGACTTCCATTACATCCCGGTAGGCCAGGAATACGTTGCCGGTTTGGGCCTTTATCGTCCTCATGTGATCGATACGGTCTTTTTCTTTCTCCGGCCGGGTGAACTCATGCTTTTTAATAATGTTATCGTGGTAATCTTTTACAGATGATCCGCAAACAAGACCCGTCTGGCTTCTTCCGTTCATCACCAATTGATAGATATAGTAGCAGGGCTTTTCTTCTTTAAATAAAATGCCGTTATCGATCAGTTCTTTCAGGTTTTCATTGGCCTTATCATATACTTCCTGGCTGTGGATATCCACTCCTGGTGGAAGATCGATCTCTGACTTTGTAACACGAAGAAAAGAAAAGCGGTTGCCTTTAGCTTCGGCCCTTGCTTCTTCGCTGTTCAGCACATCATAAGGTTTTGAGGCTACCTGCTGCGAAAGTTCCTGTTGCGGTCGTAGTGCACTGAATGGTTTAATGGTGGCCATTGTATGGGTAAGTTATTTTTTAATTGATCATCCGTGTTGTTGGGCAAAATGTTTCATCAGGTCGGTCAGTGCTTTTACACTGTCAATGGTCAGTGCATTATACATGGAAATGCGGAACCCACCTACACTGCGGTGGCCTTTAACGCCTATCATGCCTTCTTTCTTACATAGTTCCAGGAATTCTTTTTCCAGTTCGGCATTGTCCATGATAAATACTGCATTCATTTTACTCCTGTCTTCTTTGGCTATGGGTCCTTTGAACAGTGGCAAAGTATCCAGCGTTTCATAAAATAAGCTGGCTTTTGCATTATTACGAAGTTCTATCGCAGGCACACCACCCTGGGCCTTTAGCCAGCGCAGCGTAAGCAGTACCACATAGATCGCAAATACAGGAGGAGTGTTCAGCATGCTGCCTTCAGCGATATGATTACGATAGTCGAGGATAGTGGGGATGGCCCTGTTCACCTTTCCAAGTATGTTCTTATTCACCACCACCAGATTGACCCCTGCGGCGCCCATATTCTTTTGTGCACCGGCATAGATAAGATCAAACCGGTTGAAATCCAACTGACGGCTCAGTATATCACTGCTCATATCAGCCACCAATGGCACCCCGCAATCATACGGAATGGCATGCCACTGTGTACCGGCAATGGTTTCATTGGTCGTTATATGCAAATAGGCTGAAGTGGGCGAAACGCTCAATTCTTCTGGTATGCTGGTATAGTTATTTTCTTTAGTAGAACCCGCTATTTCTACATGACCAAATAGTTTTGCTTCTTTAATAGCTTTGGCAGCCCAGGTACCTGTTTCGGTGTAGGATGCCAGTTCGTTTTCGCTCAGCAGGTTCATTGGCACCTGCATGAACTGGGTGGTGGCGCCACCGTGCAAAAAGAGTACTTCATGATCATTATCAAGTTGCATCAGTTCCTTTACCAGGGCCCTTGCTTCATCCAAAACCGGCTGAAACAAGGTGGTGCGATGTCCTATTTCTAAAATGGATAAGCCGGTATCATTGAAATTCAGAACTGCCTGGCTGGCCTTTTCAAACACTTCTTTGGGTAAAATGGAAGGCCCTGCATTAAAATTGTGAATCATGGCGCAAAGGTATTGATTGGCTCTTTTTTCAGGGAGAAAAAAATCCCGTTCCGGACAGCCGGAACGGGATCTTGAAAGCGGGTGATTATATCTTATCGTATGTGTACTTTTCCTTCTGCCAGTTTTTTGCCATTGGCATCACCCACTACTACAAAGTAGATGCCGGTATTAGCTCTTTGCAGGTTTACCGGTATCAATGTGTAAGGTCCCGAAACAGGAAACTTGCCCGTGTACACCTGCGCTCCTTTGGCATCATACACTGCAATGGTCCTTTGCGTAGTAGCACCACCATTGTTATAATAAGATACCATAAAGTTTCCATCGTTAGGAGAAGGGAAAATGAAGAGGTTACTGCTGATAGTAATATCTATCGCCACATTTGCGGATTGATTGCTGCATACGAGGCCACCGGGGAATGCTTCCTGTATCCGAACCTGGTATGTACCTGTTTTTTCCACGTTCACGACAAACGTATTACCTGTATTCGAAAAAGCGGTACCATTTTTATACCAGGCCGTAGTTAACACACCACCGGTAGCGGCACTTGGCGTGGCAGTAAGGGTGGTTGTTTGTCCCGGCAAAAGGCTGGTGAGTGGTGAGGCTGTCAGTGTTACAGTGGGCAACTGGCGAACGGTAAGTAACGCATTGCCGGATGTTACCGGTGCGGTACAGGTAGTATTAGACAATTGGCAACGATACCTATTGTTATTCATTGTAGTTGTGGCAGCGGGTAATGATAAGGTGGCTGAAGTGGCACCGCTTATGGCAGTCCAGTTTGTACCGCCATCGGTACTCACCTGCCATTGGTAAATGATACCCGTACCACTGCCCGCCACTGTGAAATTGACAGTACTGCCGGAACAGGTTTCTGTACTGGCCGGTTGACTGGTGATAGTAACGGGAGCAATCACCGTTAAAATGGCGGCATTGGAAGCAACGGCAGGAGTGCAGGTACCACTTACCATACAACGGTAGCGATTGCCATTCATACCCGTTGTAACAGATGAAACAGTGTAAGAAGCTGTAGTAGCTGTTGCAATATTACCATAGGTAGTACCGCCATCTGTACTGAGTTGCCATTGGTATGAAATACCCGTACCTGTACCAGCGATACTAAAAGTATTGCTGCCTCCCACACATACGGTGGCATTTTGAGGATTAGCTGAAACAACAGGTAATGTATTCACAGTAAGTATAGCTGCATTGGAAATACCCGGTGTGGTACAGGTGGCATTTGATAATTGACAACGGTACCGGTTATTATTCATGGCTATAGTAGCAGATGAAATTACATAAGTATTCATTGTGGCCCCACTGATATTAGACCAGGATGAGCCACCATCGGTACTTAACTGCCATTGGTAAACTATACCGCTTCCACTTCCGGCAACTGTGAAGTTAACTCCACCGCCTTCACATACTGTTTGACTGTTCGGTTGTGTTGTTACTGATACAGTGGTAACAACAGTTGCTGTTGCACACGCAGAAGTTACAGGTGAGCCACATCCATTTGATACCACACATCTGTAGGCTGTATTTGAAGTGATAGAAGAAACGGTGAGACAAGCAGAAGTACCGCCTGTAACATTTGTCCAGGGACCGCTGCAGGACGAAGATGACTGCCACTGATAAACAAGATTATTGCCAGTAGCGGTTACACAAAAAGTATTACCACTTCCTGAGCATAAAGTAATATTCTGGGGGTCGGTAGTGATAACAGGGGCTGCATTTACCGTTAAGTTACCCGCAGCAGATGTACTGCTTCCGCAAATGGTGGAAGCGAGGCAGCGATAGCGGTAGCTGTTCATTCCGGCTGTGGCTGCGGTAATGGTCAACGTGGCCGTTGTGGCATTGGAATAAACTCCGCCGTTTGTTACGGGATTGTATGTAACACCTCCATCTGTACTAAGCTGCCACTGGAAAGCAGTTGCTGTAGCAGAAGTAATGCTGAAAGAAGTATTGCTGCCCGCACAAATGGTTTGGTTTACGGGTTGTGCAGTGATAGCAGGAGCCGTGCCCGGATTAATGATATAAGAAAGGTTAGCCGTTTGATTAGTAGCGCCGGTAGCTGTTCCTGTTATGGTAATGGGATAAGATCCTGCTAAAAGAGCAGCCGTACCAGTCAGCCTGATTGTTCTGCTCTGTCCGGGAGCAGGAGTATTATCGGGGATAAAAGATATCGAGGTGCCGGCGGGAACACCGGATGCAGTAAGGGTGATCGTGTTGGTAAAACCGCCATTGGAAATAGTGGATAATACAATATCCATTGTATTAGGTGCGGGACAAGTAGCCGTAGCGGCCGTTGTGGGGCCAAAGCTGAATCCGTTTGGTACAGCAGTAGCAACCGGGCTTTCCCATACACCGCGACCATAAGTGGCCACTCTTATTTTACCAGCCGCTTTTTGAATTTCTAATTCGTTGATAGCTACCAGTGGCAGGTTGTCAGAAAAATTGGTAAAGTTGAGATCGGTTTCAGTTTTATAGTATACACCAATATTCATTCCCACATAAATACCGCGGGGAGTATTGTCGTCCACTACCACTGCTCTTGCTACAATGGCAGGAAGATTGGCAGATACGTTGGTGAAAGTTGCACCGGCATCGGTAGATACCATCAGCCGGTTCGTGGTACTGTTACAGGCGATCCAGATCTTCGCAGGGTTGGTTGGATCAACAGCAATGTCATTGATGGTAGCTGGTGCAGAGCGGGTGGTCCAGGTGGCACCATCATTTGTTGTTACATATAAGGTGTTTCCGTTGGAAGCATAAATATAATTAGGGTCAGAGGGAGCTACTGCCAGATCAGCCAATGTGGAAGTTATCACACCGCTGGAGATATTCGTCCAGCTGGTTCCACTGTTGGTTGATTTATACACACCTGTCCAGCCACCATACACAATTGTTTCATTAGTAGGATGTATGGCAAGTGGCGTTACCCATTGACCAGCAGATGGCCGTGGAAGGCCGCTATAACTATTGCCCCCGTTGGTGGAGCGATATATAGAACCGTTTTGCGAGGTGCCCCAGATATTCAAATGATTGGTAGGGCTCACTAAGCCTTCCATTCCATCAGCACCCAGCCAGTCCACCCAGGTACCCGAAGCTTGTTTGGCAACAGATCCATTATCTTGTGCGCCGCCGGTTATCACATTCGCATTGGTCTGTGAGCTGGCTATCCGGTAAAACTGGCGAATACCCAGGCCGGTGGAAAGGTCTACCCAGTCATCGCCCTGGTTAGTGCTTTTATAAATACCACCATCGGAAATAGAATAGATAGTTGAATTCACCCAAAATAAACCATGTACATCGGCATGATTATAACCAACACCGTTTGGCAATGACCAGGCGGTAATGGCTGTAAATGAAGTACCCTCATTTATTGATTTCCAGCAAATGATTCCTGCTATATATACTTCTGCAGCATTAGTGGGCGAAACATCCATCGCCATATCATAAGTGGCCTGGCCGGAAGTACCGGTACCATTTGTTTCATAGCCAAAATAGTTTGTGCCTGTGGCTGGGTTGCCCACTACAGTAGTGGTAAAGGTCAATCCGGCATCTGTAGATTTATATAATCTGCCAAACAAGCTGCCGCTTGCCTGCACTGCATACACATAGTTAGGGTTAGCAGGAGAAACGGATATCAGCGTACGGCCTGTATTGGTAATACCTTGCCCGGCTGTGATCTGGGTCCATGAAACACCATTATCTGTTGATCGGTACACATCATTGCCCGTGGCATACATGATGTTCATATCATCCGGCTTAAACTCAATATCTTCTTTGCTGCCGGTATGCACTTGTGTCCAGGAAGTACCTGCGTTGGTCGAACGCCAAATACCATTGGTGCAGGCTGCAAATACAATGTTGGCATTGGAGGGATGAATAAGAATTTTTCTAACGTTCCCACCGGGTCCGCCCCCGGCTGGTGCTAATGTAGCGCCGGCGTTGGTAGATTTCAAAATGCCCGATCCGTTCGTGCCTACATATATGGTATTAGCATTGGTCGGGTCAATAGTGATGGCGAAAATGGACATCCAGGTAGAGTTATTATCAGTAAGGGGTTGCCAGTTGGCACCTCCGTTGATTGTTTTCCATAAGCCCCCACCAGGAGAGCCGACATAGATCACCTGTTCATTGGATGGCAAAACTGCCATTGCCGAGAGTCTTCCTGTGCCGGGGTTCCAGCCAGAAGTACGGTTCCAACCCCAGGGACCTAGTTCTGTCCAGTTGCCTGCCTCGGTGAAATTATTAGTTTGCAGGGAAGGCTGACTTTGTAAATAATTATTCCAGTCGGTTTGCGGAGAAATATAATTTCCATTGTCGTCTGTATGGAATTTCCGTTCGTACAACCAGCGTTGAAATTGTTTATAGCCAGTGCCGCGGCCTGTACCTGCGGTATCGAAATGACGTTGTGCTATTTGTTGCGCTTGCTGCAGGTTGATATCTGTTCTTTCCATCAATTCGAAGATGGGTATTTGAGCAAAAGAACAGGAGGCAGCAAGCAGTAATAGAGTAAGGGATAAAAATTTTCTCATAAAATAGTTTACCAGTATTAAATAAAGAGTTTTCAAAGATAATCAAGCCCGGGTGAGAATACAAGCTAAGCGGGTACTTCATGAAAAAGGAACACAGATCATCTGTAAAAAGGGGTTTCAACTAAGAGGATTTACTCATGTTCCCTTCCTTTGATGCCGGCGTTTTTCCATGAATTGTTCAGGGACTCAAATTCTTTGAGTTCTTCCACAGAAAATTCTTTGTTACTCAATTTGGTAAGGTCAGGTTGGCCGGCATTTACCCAGGCTGTGTACCAAACCGAGGCTACTGAAAAAATGGATTGCCGCATTCTTCTTTCCACCATTCCTTTCATCATCGCATCATATGACCTGGTGAAGGCAGCAGAATATTGGCGGATGACAACTCCGTTGCGTTCTTCAAATGAGTACTTCTGATCGCCGGGAAATTGTTGCGAGAGTTTTTTTTCAAAAAGCAGTACTGTATCGGCCGCCACCGCACTTTCCAATACCCTTTTCCAGATATAATCAGCAGGCTGGCTGATATACTCTGCTTTACCAATGAAAAAATCCCATTCCTTCTCAGCCAATAATTCCGGGATACGGCTTTCCCAAAAACCATGGATCCCTTTCTGGTCCGTGTATTGGCCGTTGTGGTTACTACAGGCATGCAGTGGTACATGGGAGTCAGCGATGTAATGACCGATCTCAGCAGATAGTTTTAGGATCTTTGCCTGGTTCTTTTCTTTAAAGGCTTCAGTAAGGCGATAAAGCATGGTTTGCAGCCACCAGGGCACGATACCATGTTGGAGTAGCGAATCTTCGGAGTATTTTGCCACTGCGTCATTCCATTTGCGGGGCAAAGAGTCGTATGGATATTTACCATACTTATCAATATCTATATAATGACGGGGCCCTTCTTCGGGTACAGCATACCTTCTTTTATCTGGATCTACAGCATGTTCCGCAAGAAAATCAATGTGGGGCTTATACAGCACCATCATTTCCGGCGGTAGCAGGAATACAGCATAATAATTGATTTTTTTGTGGGCATAAAAGCCCCAGCAAAAACTTTGTTTGGCTGCCAGCAGTAATAGCAGTAGCAGAATTGTTTTTTTCATAGACGTAGTACGGAAGTGGTCTATGGGGGGTTATTCAGATATTTTCTTTTCTGTTTCGTCAAGTACTGTTCTTTCCGCATCAAGGTCCACAACGCCACCTGTTACAGTATATTTCATTGCTTCACCTGCAGTGATCTTATCAATTTTACGGACCTTAGCTCTTGGCAAGATATATAATTGTCCTGCAAAATTATAAGCCTGCGGCACATATACTCCTACAGCATCTGCTCCCATATCAAATTTTTCCATTTCTTCGTCTGTAAGAAAACCAACGATCCATACATCTTCTGCGAACACATTAGCTAGTACGGCTTTATTGAATTTCCTTTTGTCGCCGGCAAAAGCCTCAAAAAAATCTTTAGTGGAAGTGTAAATAAACTTAATCCCAGGCGTTCGTTCCATCCATTGATCAAAGAAGCTGATAACACTGCCCATAAGGAAACTGGAGCTGATCCAGCCAACAAGTATTACAAAAACGATGATCAGCACAAAGCCCAGACCCGGCATATTAACATATGGCCGCAGGATGCTATCCACTTTATCAAACAGCCAATACAATATCCAGGCAGTAATGCCGATAGGCGCAATAATGATAAGTCCCTGTATAAAAAACCGGAGTATCCTCTTAAGTGTATTTTTTTCTTTGGGCCTTGAAACAGTAGCCATATGCCTGATTTACAAGCTAAGGTAGGGTAAATATCGGGGTGATGACCGGTAACATAAATCGGTGAATGGCCGAAAAAGACGGTTGGAAACTTTGGTAACGAAAAAAGTTTCCATAGTTTTGCCCCCTGATAATTCAAAATGGAACCAAAAGAAAGAATATTATTTAAAGCAGAAGAATTATTCATGCAGTATGGCATCCGGTCAGTGTCGATGGATGATATTGCCAACAGCCTGGGTATGAGCAAAAAGACCCTGTATCAATACTTTTCTGATAAGGATGAACTGGTTGAAGGAGTGGTGGACGGACACATCAATGAGATAGAAGTAGATTGTTTAAACTGCCGCAAAGACGCTACCGATGCTATTCACGAGATATTCATTACGATGGAGCGCATCATGGAAGAATTCAGCAATATGAACCCTATGTTGCTGTACGATCTTGAGAAATTTCACTTCAAGGCATACCAGCGCTTCCGGGAACATAAAGACAAGTTCCTGCTGCAGATTATCCGTAACAATATTGAATGGGGCATAAAAGATGAATTGTACCGCAGCGAGGTTAACGTGGATGTGATGTCAAAATACCGGATAGAATCCATGATGATCCCTTTTAATGTGGCCGTCTTCCCTCCGGGAAAGTACAACCTGGCCAGTACCTCAGAACTGATAATAGAAAACTTTACTTATGGTCTTGCTACGATCAAAGGCCATAAGTTGATTCAGAAATACAACGACCAACGAAAAAAAAATCTTTTGTATGAAGAGAACAAGAAGTAACGGAGTGGGCTTATTCATGAGTTTATTTTTATTGCCGCTGGCAATAACCGCACAGTCTCCCGACACTGCCAAAGTCACGAAGCATGAATTTACCGTGCAGCAGGCAGTTGATTATGCACTGAAGAATAATGTGAATGTAAAAAA
Organism: Chitinophagaceae bacterium; assembly: GCA_016786965.1. Classification (GTDB taxonomy): domain Bacteria; phylum Bacteroidota; class Bacteroidia; order Chitinophagales; family Chitinophagaceae; genus JJ008. The sequence continues at coordinate 3,878 of JAEUVL010000596.1, read as the reverse complement.
TGCGCTGGTAGATGTTCAGTTGCAGGAAGAGCAGAACCGGGAATTCACTTCCAACGCATACCCGCACATCAATGCCAGCTTGGGAACTACTTATAACCCGAATGTGGCCACCCAGGTATTGCCCAACTTTATTTCTCCAGCCACTTACCAGGTACTGATAGACCAGGGGGTTAAAGACGGAAATGGAAACCCTATCCAGATGCCCAATGATTTTGGATTTATTTCCGCCCAGTTTGGAACAAAGTTTAGCGCCACCGCCGGTATCAGCCTTTCGCAGATCTTATTCGATGGGCAGGTGTTCGTTGGCCTGATGGCCCGACCCACTGCAGTGCAGTTCCGGCAAAAGAATGTGGAAGTGACCGGCGAAATGATAAAGACGAATATTTACAAAATCTATTACCAGCTAGTCGTAAGTAAAACACAGGTGGAATTGCTTGATGCCAATATCGGGCTGCTTGAGAAACTACTGCACGATACAAAGATCATTTATGAGAATGGCTTCAGGGAGCAACTGGATGTGGACAAGGTAACGGTACAACTGGCCAACCTGCAGACGGAGAAGAAAAAAGTACTCAATATCATCTCGAATGGTTATTACGGCCTTAAAGTGCTGATGGGGATGCCGGCAAGTGATGAACTGGTGCTTACTGATAAACTCACAGATGATCAGATCAAAGAAGGAATACTGGAGAGCAGCATTTATAAATATGAAGACAGGAAAGAATATCAATATGCACAGATCGGTAAAACACTGAACGAGTACAATGTGCGCCGCTACAAGCTAAGCCAGATACCGACGGTGGCGCTAAATGCCACATATGCTAAAAATGCACAGCGGGATAAATGGAACTTCTTCAGCAAAGGGGATTGGTTCACCATTTCCAATGTAAACCTGAATATCAGCATTCCCATCTTCAACGGGTTTTTCACTAAATCAAAGATCGCACAGGCAAAATTGGAAGTGAGGAAGATCGAAAACCAAATGGAAGCATTGAAACTTTCTATTGATAACGAAGTGGAAATAGCGAAGAATAATTTCCGTACGGCCATTACCACTATGGACTTTCAAAAAAAGAATATGGAACTGGCGGAGAAAGTGTACCAGCAAACCAAGAAGAAGTATGAACTGGGTACCGGCTCACAAATGGAGATCAACACCGCTCAAACAGATATGAAAACGGCGCAAACCAATTATATCACTGCCCTGTATGATGCTATCATTGCCAAAGTGGACTTTATGAAAGCCACTGGCAAATTATAATGAATAAAAACCAACAATGACTTATAAACTGAAAAGTATGAATAACATTTTGAAACTCTCTCTCTCTGTGTTTGTCGCAGCATCACTGGTGGCCTGCGGTGCCGGAGCCAAAGACAAGAAAGGTGCTGCTACTGACCTGAAAGTGAAACTGGAAAAATTAAAAAAAGAAAAGAACAGCCTGGATGCTGACATCCGTAAGCTGGAAGATGAGATATTAAAAGCAGATCCTAAGTCGGCTGAGAATATCCAGAAGCTGGTATCGGTAGATACGTTGCGGGTTCAGGATTTTGTACACTATATCGAGCTGCAGGGCAAGATAGGAACAGACGGAATATCCTATGTAGCACCTAATGGCCAGGGAGGGTTGGTAAGAGCCCTTTATGCCAAAGTAGGCAATCGGGTAAGCAAAGGACAGCTGCTGGTAAAACTAGATGATGCTATAGCAAGACAAGCGGTAGTGGCGGCACAACAACAGACCGGACAGTTGAAAGCGAGACTGGCACAGGCGCAAACGGTATATGAGCGGTATCAGAATTTATGGAAACAAAATATTGGTGCTGAGATACAGGTGATCAATGCAAAAGCGGATGTAGATGCGCTGGCTGCACAATTGCGTGCAGCACAAGCGCAGGTGGGCCTTGCACAGCAACAGGCGAATATGTCGAACGTGTATGCAAATGCCAGCGGTGTAATAGAACAGGTAAATGTGAGAGTGGGGGAGTTTTTTTCCGGCGTAACACCTGATGGAAGATCGGCCCAGATACTGATCGTGAACTCTTCTAATATGAAAGTGGAAGTGAATGTGCCGGATAATTATGTAGCCAGGGTAAAGAAAGGGGATAAAGTAGAAGTGGTAGTGGCCGAAACCGGTAAGCCACCGTTTCAGTCCGTCATCAGTACTGTTGGCGCTGCTATTGATCCAACCACCAGGTCATTCGTTACTGAAGCCAAACTTCCATCAGATCCATTATTGAAACCTAACCAAACAGCCATCATGAAAATACTTGACTATGAAGCAAAAGGTGCAGTGGCCGTACCAGTGAATGTGGTGCAGAGTGATGAGAAAGGAAAGTATGTATACGTGATGGAAAAATCAGGAGATAAAATGGTAGCCCGAAAAAAAGTAGTGATTGTGGGCGAGGCTTATAATGGAAAAATAGAAGTGAAAAGTGGCCTTAGCGGCGGAGAACTGATCATCACTGAAGGCTATCAAACTGTGTATGACGGACAATCGCTTAAGGTGGTGATGTAAGTTGAAGTGTAATGAAAGAGAAGTGAGAGAGACGCAGAATATATTGGGTGAGTAACCCAGTATGAAACCACCGAGAGGCTGCATTGTTGCCCCGACAAAGGCAAGGTGGGACAGACCTCAAAAGTTGATGCTGTGATATACAGCCTTTGGCTAAACAAAAACCAATTGACGAATAAAAATATTTCTGATGAAAATTTTAGAGGGCGCATCCAAAAAATTCAAAGAATTTAAGTGGACCAGTTTTGCGGTAGATAACCGTACGGCGATATATATTATTGCGATCATCATCACCATTTATGGCCTGATGAAATTCAATAGTATGCCGAAGGAGCAATTTCCTGATATCGTGGTGCCAACTATATCCATCACTACTGTGTATGTAGGGAATTCACCTAAGGATATAGAGAACCTGGTAACGAGACCTATTGAGAAACAACTGAAAGGTATCAGCGGCGCCAAAGTAAATAAGATACAAAGCACCTCGCAGGCCGATTACAGCCTTATCATTGTAGAGTTTGATACCGATGTGAAAACAGAAGTAGCGAAGCAAAAAGTAAAAGATGCAATTGATAAGGCACAAACAGATCTGCCGACTGACCTCACCTCGCAGCCGAATGCGCAGGAGTTTGCCTTCAGCGAAATGCCGATCATGTTTGTGAATATCAGTGGTGATTACGATGCCATGAAACTGAAAGTGTATGCAGATAAAATGCAGGACCGTTTTGAGGAACTCGGCGAAGTAACAAGGGCAGAGATAGTAGGAGCACCGGAGCGGGAGATACAGGTAAATGTGGACCCCTATAAAATGACAGCTGCCCGTGTGAGTTTTATGGATATCGAAAATGCTATCAGCCGGGAAAATAATGATATTACCGGCGGTCTGATAGAAGTAGGCAACATGCAACGCACCCTGCGGGTAAAAGGACAATTTGCAAGTGCACTTGACCTTCAGAATATTGTGGTGCGGAGCAGCGCCCAGGGAGCCTCGGTATATCTCCGCGATATTGCCCAGCTGATAGATACCATAAAGGACAAAGAAAGCTATGCCCGCCTGGATGGAAAGAACGTAGTAACGCTTAATATAGTAAAGAGGGCTGGCGAGAACCTGATCGACTGTGCGGATAAAGTAAAAGAGGTGGTTAAGGAAATGCAGAGAACAGAAGAGTTGCCAAAAGACCTGCGGGTGGAATTCACCGGTGATACCAGTAAGCAAACAAAGACCTCTTTTAATGAACTGATCAATACTATCATCATCGGGTTCATCCTGGTACTGGTGATATTGATGTTCTTCATGGGAGTAACCAATGCCTTCTTTGTGGCGTTGAGTGTACCATTAAGTGTATTCGTTGCATTCCTGTTCTTACC
>JAEUVL010000223.1 GCA_016786965.1 Chitinophagaceae bacterium | reverse complement strand
CCATAAAAATCTGTTTCCTGTTTTTCTACATTCCTGAAATTGGCGATGATACACTCGGCAGGTTTTGATACTTTATAATACCATTCTTCAAATCCTTCCATATAGCCCCACATACCGCCCCGGTAATTATGAAAGCAGATGTATTTTCCCAGCAGGCCACTGTCATTCCCCAATCCATTTGGAAAACGGTTTGATGTGGAGTTAAGTAAAATCAGATTGGTATTCAGAGCAGAGGCATTTACAAAAATGATACTGGCAAAAAACTCCGTAGCCTCTTTGGTATTGGCATCAATCACTCTTACACCCACTGCTTTTTGTTTTCGTTCATCATATATAATGGAATGCACCACTGAATGCGGACGAAGGGTTAAGTTACCCGTCTTTGCCGCCCAGGGCAACGTGGAGGAATTGGAACTGAAGTAACCACCGAGCGGGCAACCCCGCATACACAAGTTGCGGTTCATACATTGTGCACGGCCCTGGTCAAGATGAATTTGTTTGGGATCAGTAATATGTGCCCATCGCCCCGATACATAATGCCGGTTGAATTTTTCTTTCAGCACTTTCTGAAAATGCTTTTCCGCAGCATTCAGTTCATATGCCGATAAAAATTCCCCATCCGGCATAGAAGGTATGCCATCATAACTGCCGCAAACACCAATGAATTTTTCTACATGGCTGTACCAGTCTTTGATGTCATTGTATCCAATAGGAAAGGATTCTCCGTATCCATATCGCTTGGGTGCAGTGAAATCAAATTCACTCCATCTTGCACAGGCTCTTCCCCATGTGAGTGATTTACCTCCTACCTGGTAACCCCGAATCCAGTCAAACGGTTTTTCCTGCACATAAGGATGGTCAGTATCCTTTACAAAAAAATGCTGTGTATCCTCACTGTAACCAGCCGCTTTACTGATCAGTGGATTTTTTTGTTTTGTTTCATTGGTAATCCATCCACGATGTGGCAGCTCCCATCTTGATAAATGAGCTGTTGGATAATCTTTGATATGATCAACAGGCCTCCCTCTTTCCAATACCAGCGTTTTCAAACCTTTTTCACATAATTCTTTTGCCGCCCAACCACCACTGATACCGCTGCCGATGACAATAGCATCATAACTGTTGGCTTCCTTGCCGTTGGAATTAATATGTACCTGTAAACTGTCAGGCATTATCAGTATCGGGTTTTGGGTTTGAATAAATAATGATCGAAACTAAATCTTCCCGGTCCGATAAAAAAGAAAACCAATGCCAGCAATACAAACAGGAAAGGATGCTGATCATTGTTCCAGATAATACCATTGCCCAGGAAAAAAGCAATATAGCACATGGTGCCTATTGTAAACAATGATGCCAGTCTTGTGAACAATCCCAGTACAAATAAAATACCCGCAACCAGTTCTGCCGCTTTGCCTGCATATACCAGCAGTTTGCCATTGGAGTTGTTGAAATTATCCCATGCCAGGTATTCATTCATTTTTGCTTCGTTAAAAATCTCCCAGCCATGGTAAACCAGGAATACACCGAGTGTTACCCGGATCAACAATAAACCTGCCTGCTCCCATACGGGTGCGGACGAAAAGAATTTATTCATACTATATATTGTTTTACCGGCTGATCATACCGCTCACCTCCTTTCATTATCCTGAAAGGCTGCCCAATTGCCGATGCCTCAGTTACAAATTCATTAACGTCTGCCGTATTAAAAGAAAACAGATCATAATGGCAGGGAATAACAACCCCGGCATGAATAGCTTTTCCCAGTAATGCCGCTTCTTTGTAATCCAGGTTACCGGCTACTTTTCGTTCCGGCTTATTACCATTGACCGGTAAGATGGCCACATCCACCACAAAAGGGAGTAACAGGTCTGTCATCCCGTCAAACCAAAGTGTATCGCCACTATGGTAGATTTTATATGGACCAAACTCAATCACATATCCCATATACCTGCAATGACCTTTTTCATCCCTGTCAATTTCATTATGACTGGCCGGGATGCCATGAAAAGTAAAACCTCCGATGGCTACAGAACGTCCGTCATTCAACCCAATGGGAAAATCGAAAGGACATTTCACCCGGTCTGCTACAAAGGCCCTGTTGGCTTCCGGAATTATGAACTGTATACCGGGATTATTTTTCAATACGGGTATCAATGTTTCCGCATCCAGGTGGTCGGTATGATTATGACTGGAGCTTACAATGGATATATTCCGCAATAATTCCGGTCGCAGCACCTGTTCACTCATCCGTGTATGCGGTTTATCGGTGGCAGCATATTTAATGGTCAATGAATCGGAGAGATAAGGATCCAGCAATACTCTTTTGCCTTTCCATTGCAACAGGAACCCACTTTGTCCGAGCCACCACAGCTGAAAACCTTTTTCCACTGACTGCAGGCGATCCATGTCAGCAATCAATGCTTCATCTTTTAATATGGCTTTTATCAATTCCATTTATGCTGTCAGTTCGGTGGCTGCTTCTTTATCCAGCAGCACATATGCATTTGTATGTTGTTGAATAAAACTGGCTGGAACAGCCGTACCTACTTCTGCTTCCAGTGCTTTCCGGACAATTGCTGATTTAGAAACACCATTGGCCAGCAACAATAGCATTTTTGCCTGCAGCACCTGTGCCAATCCCAGGGTGATCCCTTTTTTAATGGGAGTGGGCTCATTAAAATAGTGCTTCCCTGAATCCAATGTACTTGCATGTAGGACCTGTTCATGTGCTTTTAAAGTATGATCCACACCCGGTTCATTGAACCCAATATGTCCGTTTGTTCCAATGCCCACCAGCATACAATCAATTCCGCCCCTGCTGTCAATAAGAGCATTCATTTTTTCACATTCATCCTGCACCGCAGTTGTCATGCCATCAAACAAGTGCACCTGTGTTTGTTTAATTCCCAATGGATCAAAAACCTGCTCTTGCAGTATATATTTACAACTACCACTTTTGTTGCCGGAAACACCCAGCCACTCATCCAGCCCGATACAAAAGCAGCGGCTGAAATCAGTTCCGCTTTCTTTTGCTTTAGCAGCCAGCTCCCTGTAAGTGCCAACCGGTGTGTTACCGGTTGCAAAACATAATACTGCTTCGGGTTTCGTTCGTACCACGTCAAGGATCATGTCAGCAGCTGCCGCTGACATTGTATTGTAGTCGTTATATATTTTAAGATGCGTCAAACTCATAAACTCTCCCTTACTTTTTTAGCACCTGCCACCATATTCGCTAATTTTTGCCGGGAAGCCCATCTTGCAGTCTGGCTTAATCCGCAATCAGGCGCCACCGATAATTTTTCTGCCGGCACATATTTTAAACAGCGTTTGATCCGCTCCACCACATCATTCACTGTTTCGATATAATAATTTTTTACATCGATGATGCCTACCGCTACATTCATCTTTTCTGCAAATGCAGCGAGTAATTCTATTTCTGCAAATTCCCGGTTGGCCATTTCGATATGAATTTCATTAACATTCATATCTAAAAAATCCGGCAGCATGGGTTTTATGCTCCTGTAACCAACGGGTCGTCCTTTAAAATTGCCAAAACATAAATGCGTACTGAGATTACATTTACCCACAATCGGTTTTACTGTACGATTGAAAATATCAACAAAACGTTTAGTGTCTTCTTTATAAGCATAGCAACTCATAGAGGGCTCGTCCACAGTGATCTCTGTACAACCCGCCGCTACCAGTGCTTCCAGTTCGTTACGAACAATGGGCAGCAGCGCTTCGGTAATTGCGTAACGATCTTTATAGATGGCATTGGGTAACAAACGGCCGCTAAGTGTATACGGACCCGGCACACTTGCTTTTAATACCGGGCCGGCTGGAGCGAGTCTTTTCAGCCGCTCAAATTCTTTTACAGCTCCCAGTCCTTCCGGCGCTACCAATTCACCCACAATATTATTTTTACCCCGCTGATCATGTGCTGCCGGGCCAAATTTTCTTGTTTCGGTATCGTTATTTTCTATTCCTTTTATAAATCCATAAAAAGATAAATTGAAATCCAAACGGGTTTGCTCACCATCAGTTATTACATCCAGCCCTGCCGTCACCTGGTCATGAATAGCAGCTATCACAGCATCCTCAATCATCTCCTCAATATCTGCTTTGCCAAACTTATTCATGTTCTGTGAAGCAAATTCTAACCACCCGGGAAACGGATAACTGCCTACCACGGTGCTGCGAATGGGAATCGTATTCATACTATCAGTTTAAATGTACTATACTCAAAAACTATTTATCTTTTCCAACGTTGGTATATAATGCTGCCATTCGTTGAGAATGTTCATCATACGCTGTTTCAAATAGACGGGTGGCTTCTTCAGCTCCCACCACACAGGCTGCTGTCAGTACCGTTGGTGGTTGCCCGGCTTCGTTCAGCAATTTGGCCAGCTCTGCTTTGATACTGTTAATGATCAACACGCCGCCTACAGTTGATCCCGGCGATACCGGTGTTTCTAATCCGTGTATCTTTATCATGGCATCACCAGCAGGTGCACCGGTATCGATCACCAGCGATGCAAAATCAGCTAATTTTTTTCCGTCCTTTCTTTTGCTGCTGCTGGCTGCCGCATGATCACTGGTAATAATAGCCACCACTTTTATTCCTCGTTGTTGCAACAGTTCAGCC
>JAEUVL010000206.1 GCA_016786965.1 Chitinophagaceae bacterium | reverse complement strand
ATTCCCCGGTATCCTGAACTGCTTGCCCGCCAGCACAATAATACTTCCAGCCGATGACACCGTCATCGTTACATTCAGCACACACTCTCCGCCCGGCACCGGGTCTATCATGATCATATCGCCGGTAGGCAGTGTGGACGGAGGCACTATGCCTTCAGACCAGTTGGCCGGTACATTCCAGTTACCATTTCCCGTAAAGCGGTACACATGTGGCGTTTTTTTAGTCAGGTTAATATTATCCAGGAATATATTATTCCCGTAGCGGTTAGTACACCTGATCAGCACCCGCAGGTTAGTTCCGGTAATGCGGATATACACCGTATCACGGCGCCAGGTAGTAGGCGTCGTATAGGCGGTGGTAGATGCAGCCACCGTGCCCAGGGCGGCACCCCACTTTTTATACCCGCTGAAAACAGTGGTAACACCACAATCGGCAGAATGCAAAACACTCAGCGTATCCAGGAATGTACTGGTGGGAGTAGCTGAATAAGGCCGGTGCGATACATCAAACGAAAGGATCGCTGTATCTCCCGGGTTCACGCCGGAGGCAGTCAGCACCAGGTCATCCGTTTGACCTTGCCCGGAATAATTAAAACAATCCATAAAAGCAGAACCAGCATTGCCGTTGCCGTTAACATTCCTTGTCCAGGTATTACTGCCATCGGGGTTCGTAATCGTAATGCCCGGAGGCGGAAAACCGGCGCTCACAAAATCCTGTGTATAAGGCAGGGGAGAACCTGCCGTAATAGTAAAGGTTGAGGAAATAGTATTATCAGCCGGTATTGCATCACTGCCGCCATTAGGAGCAGATAAAGTGATCGTAAACAAGTTGGAGCCCAGCACCGCTGTTTGACTGTTGAGCACCAATACTGCCGATTTTCCCGTAGCAATATTGGTGGAAATAGTTTGTACCACCGGGTTCAACCCGTTGATAGTGGTAGTAACAGTAATCGAAGTAAGTGTGGCCGTGCCGCCATTGGTAACCCTCACCCGCGGAATAAAGGCACCGGCGCAGGCAGGTACTGCATACGTAAGTGATGAGCAGGTGCCTCCATCAAAATCAAGGCCGCCCGGTGCTACGATCGTGGCTGCCTTTGCATCCAGTGCCGGCATACCGGCAGGGTACTGACCCCCCAATGTGGTTAAATATCCCGGCCTGCAGTTTTCCAGCAGCCACTCCATCCGCTGCACCTGTGCAGTCGTAAACATCGAGTAGCAGGCATCATTAGTATAATCCATATAGTTCTGAAAATTCTTGGGCACAGAAGGAGTACATCCATTAGCAGTACCAACCGCAGGGCAGCCGCTGGTGCTGGCACTTTGTGGTGGCGTATTATCAATAGCGGCCAGCAGCCCGGCAGGAAGTGAACAGTTGGCACTCGTCAACTGCGCAAAATCGCCACTGGTACAACCGCCCTGGAACGTGTGATATAATCCGAAATTATGTCCTACTTCATGCACGGCCGTACGGGCCAGGTTAAAAGAAGGATTGGCAAAACAGCTGTTTGCAAATACACGGTAGTCTACACATACCCCATCATTGGTAGCAGTGCCGGTACCAATTTCCGGTGCAATACCGAGTAAACCACCGGCCCCAACGGCCACCCAGAGGTTATAATAATTGGTCACATCCCAGGGGGCCAATCCGCCGGTGGCTGTGGCAGCATTTTTTACCGCCTGCGGCTCGCCAGTGCCAATGGTGGTGGTGCCCACTATCCGTTCAATACCGGTAGTAAAGTTTCCGCTTACATCACGTTTGGCCAGCGTAAAGCGGATGAGAGAATGACCGCGGATGCCACAAAAGGTGCCGCAGTTGGTACTATCAGGATTAAGCCCGGAAAAATCGAGGTTCATCCTGTCAATAAAATACTGTACATCATTATCCGTAATGATCCAGGGGTTCGGCAATACCACATG
>JAEUVL010000167.1 GCA_016786965.1 Chitinophagaceae bacterium | reverse complement strand
CGCCTGCAACTCTGCGCCATTCAATTGTGTTTGCTTTCCATCTATCAGCACCATTACCTGTGGTTTGCCTTTCATGGCAATGGAGCCATCCCTGCCAACAGTAATGCCCGGTGATTTTTCCAGCACCTCCATTACCGTAGCGCCGGCATTGGTGATGCCTGCTTCCACATTTATAACTGTCTTATCGGGTAAAAATTGAACCAATGGTTTTTTTGTCGTCACGGTAACATCCTGCAGCATGGTTCCCCGTGGTTTTAGCACTATGGTTTCCACATCATTTATATTCTTGATGAGATCGATCAGACCAGTGGTCTGCGACTGATAGCCAATAAGCCGAATCCTTACATAGTAACTGCCGGCAGTTATTCCTTTAAACTCCGCTATGCCTGATGAATCTGAAACGGCTGTTTTTACCAGCGAGGAATCCAGTTTTAGTAATTCTGCCGTAGCATAAGGAACCGGCAGGCCGTTCTCAGAAAATACAGATAGCCTGACAGACCGGTCACCGCCCGGCTGTGCCCAACAGATCATTCCATAAACCAGGACGATAACAAGTAGAAATAATTTCCGCATACGATATAAACCTCTAAATTATCGAAGGCAGGCGTAGCGGGACTTCTTTTTTTTCAAACGGTATTAAAAACAGATGGGTAGCGGCCGGTTGTCCCTTTTTGCCCGATTGCCTCTTTTGGAATAACTTCGCCCCTCATTACTTATCAACTAATTAACTAATCAATTTATCATGGCATACGACGTAGTGGTTCTCGGAAGTGGCCCCGGTGGTTATGTGGCAGCTATCAGGGCTTCCCAACTGGGTTTTAAAACAGCAGTTATAGAAAAAGAAAGCCTCGGTGGCATTTGTCTCAACTGGGGTTGTATTCCCACCAAGGCGCTGCTGAAGAGTGCCCAGGTATATGATGATATAAAACATGCGGCCAGTTTTGGTATTGAAGCCACCGGCACTCCCAACTTTGACGGCATCGTGAAAAGAAGCCGCGGCGTGGCCGACAAAATGAGTAAAGGGGTCCAGTTCCTGATGAAGAAGAATAAAATAGACGTGATGATGGGCTTTGGTAAAATAGTGGCCAAAGGCAAACTGGAAGTAACCGCTGCTGATGGCAGCAAACAAACGGTAGAAGCCAAACATATCATTATCGCCACCGGTGGCCGCAGCCGCCAGTTGCCTTCCATGCCCATAGATGGCAAAAAGATCATCGGCTACAGGGAGGCTATGGTGCTGCCGCAAATGCCTAAATCCATGATCGTGGTGGGAAGCGGCGCTATCGGTGTGGAATTTGCCTATTTCTATAACACGATGGGCACCAAAGTGACCATTGTGGAATTTCTGCCCCGCATCGTGCCGGTAGAAGATGAAGAGATATCAAAAGAACTGGAAAAGAATTATAAGAAAAATGGTATCACCATCATGACCAACAGCGAGGTTACCTCTGTAGATACCACTGGTGATGGGGTGAAAGCAAAAGTAAAAACGGCTGATGGCGAAGTAACGCTGGAAGCCGATGTATTGTTAAGTGCCGTAGGTGTGGCAGCTAATATCGAAGGTATTGGACTGGAAGAGCTGGCTGTGAAGACAGATAAGGGACGTATAGTAGTAGATAAATATGGCCAAACCAGTGTACCGGGCATCTATGCCATTGGAGATTGTTCTCCTGGCCAGGCCCTGGCCCACGTTGCCAGCAAGGAAGGCATCGTTTGTGTGGAAGCCATTGCCTACAACGAAAATAAATACCATCACCAGCCGGAAGCTATCGATTACAATAATATACCCGGCTGTACCTACTGTGTGCCGGAGATCGCCTCCGTTGGCTACACCGAGAAGCAGGCCAAAGAAGCCGGCTATGAAGTAAAAGTGGGTAAATTCCCACTCAGCGCCAGTGGTAAGGCTTCAGCAGCCGGACATACCGAAGGCTTTATCAAAGTTGTGTTTGATGCCAAGTATGGCGAATGGCTGGGCACACACATGATCGGGTACAATGTAACAGAGATGATTGCTGAAACAGTAACGGCCCGTAAATTAGAGACCACTTACCACGAAGTGCTGAATGCCATCCACCCCCACCCGACCATCAGCGAGAGCATCAAAGATGCGATCGAAGTGGCATATGGCGAGGCCATACATATTTAATGATTCCAGAAGATAAATTACAAATACCAAAGGATCACCGGGAAACTGGTGATCCTTTTTTGATGCCACATATAAGCTAATTAAAAAACCCCGGATTACTCCGGGGCCGTTTGCTTGCATGTCAGCCAATACTTTTGGTGTAGCTGGTCGTTAGTTTTTAGCTGGTTGCGACGTTTATAACTTAATAAATCGCAGCTTTACTCTCTCCCCGTTATCTTTTTTCAGTTCGATAAAATACATTCCTGCCTGTAAACGACTAATGTCTATTTTCATTTTTTGTGATGAAACCAGCATGCTTATCACTTTTTTGCCCTGTATGTCTGTTACAGAAACAGCTTTACCGATCCACCTGGTATCATTCAGCAGGTCAACTGTTATCTCGTTGTTCGCCGGATTCGGAGATATCTTTACACCGCTATTCCCGTTGAGCGACAGGACAATTATCCCTGAGTAAGTTACTCCGCCGTCAATATTGATCATTTTTAATCTGTAGTAAACATTACCTTTCTGTGTGTCAAATATTTGCGGGTCTCTAAACTGATAGTCCTGTGCTGATGTGCTGTTCAAGGCATCTACTCTGTTTCCAACTTTTGCGAAGTTTGTTCCATTAAGACTCCTTTCAACTTCATATCCTGCCATATCCTGTTCTGTTATTGTCGTCCAGGAAAGCAGCGCATCAAGCTCTGCAACAGTTCCGGAAAACCGGGTAAGTGTTACAGGCAATGTTGTATTTGTTTTCGCTACATAGAACGACGAAAAACTACTAATTGAAGCACTTAATACATAATTATCACCCCACTGTGCAGCAGTTACAGGGGTTGGGTTTGTTGCGTTGACAATAACCGCAGAACAAGAGTCGCTGTTTTTAAAAAGCTGGAGGTCTGCAATTGTGTTCACACCCGAAGGCTGGCCAAGTGAATTTACAGCCGTTCTTAACGCATCAAACTCAGATTTCTTCAGGTATAACCTGATATCTACAGCTGTAGACGGCTGCACTTGCGGTGTAATGCTCAGGTTCCTGTCCAGGTACAGCCGATGTTGTGCATCTTCTCTTACCGGGCCATTATTAATATATACAGATGTGGTTACAAGACCGAGGTTATTCCCGTTTGCATTGATCTCGCCTATTGCATCGCCTTTACTATCTGTAATAGGTACCCAAATATTATTATTGCTGCTATTAATGGTTATGGACGGCATTGTACTGCAGGTATTGGCTATCCCATTCCCTACAAATGCCGGCACATTCAGCAAATTATTGTTGTAATACAACTTGGCAGAGAAATTGGAGAAATCATATTTTTTAGAGTAGCTATTAGTGGTGGGGTTCCATTCAAAGATCACCCCTCTTCCATTACTGCCTCCGTTGCGGGTTATCCCATATAATTTGCCATTGCTGTAAGTAAGTCCTGCCTGCGGATTGCTGCCTGTGGCAATTACAAAGTTATTCTTGATCGTATACACGTTTGTAGAAGGATCGTATTCAAACAAAACACCTGCTCCGTTAGCACCACCAAAATAAGTAACACCATAAAAAAGATTATTTACCAGTGTCATCGTACCATATGAAGCGTAGCCATTTGCAGGCGAGAAGTCGATCTTTTTAGCAATGATATTGGTGGCAGGATCCCACTCAAAGATGGTACCTGAAAAATTGGGAAAGGGACCACCATCCAATGTGGTGCCGTAAAATTTATTATTATACAAGGCCAGGCTGCCAAACGCATGATAGCCGGTAGGCCCTGTGAAGTCTACCTTCTTGATGATGATATTGGTGAAGGGATCCCATTCAAAGATAGTACCCGTATTACCGGCATTTCCTGTGGTTGTTATCCCATACAACTTATTATTATACGCTACAAGGTCACCATAGGGCGTAGTACCAGTGGCAGCGGTAAAATCGATCTTTTTTGTATAGGTATTAGTGGCAGGATCCCATTCAAAGATAACGCCGGCATCCTGTGTGCCACCGAATGTTGTCATACCATAAAACTTATTGTTGAAATAGGTAAGACTGCTGTTCGGGTTTCGTCCATCCTGTACAGAGAAATTGTATTTCTTAGTATAGGTGCTGGTGGAGGGGTCCCATTCAAAAAGCAGTCCGATACCGTTGGTGCCTCCATTCGTACAGGCGCCATACAACTTACCGTTTGCCGGTGTTAATGTACCGGTAGGAAATTTATCGTCTTTACCACCCAGGTCTGCCCTTTTCGTAAAAATATTGGTTGACGGGTCCCACTCAAACAATGTCCCAAGATTATCTGCTCCACCCGATTTTGTGAGTCCAAACATTTTTGTGCCGCTCAGCAGCAGGGTGCCTGATGCTGAACTTCCTCTCACTTGGTTCAGGTCAATCTTCTTTATCAAAATATTCGTTGCAGGGTCCCATTCAATGATACTCCCCCCTGTAGTGTTG
>JAEUVL010000161.1 GCA_016786965.1 Chitinophagaceae bacterium | reverse complement strand
ATTCCGGCTGACGAATGGCACCATGGCCTCTTACACGGCCCCCGGCGAATGGTCTTTTCTCGGCGCCTGTAATGGAAAGCTGTATGCGCATGATTTTACCACGGGCATGATGGGTTTTGATAATAATATATGGGAACCCCTTTTTGCCACCAACCAACTGCCGCCCAACGATCCGGTAACGGGCATACTGGCCATTGAAAAAGCCAACTCCCTCATCACCACCCTCAAGAACGGACTCTATATACTTTCCGCCACCGGTATTGCCAAACTGGAATCGGCCAATAATGCCCTCTTTGCCAGCGAACGCATTTATGCCGCCACCCGGGTGAACGATGAATGGATAGCACTGGCCACCAACAACAGCGGTATTTACATCACCGACCTGAAAGGAAATATCATCCAGAGCTTTTCGAAAACAGAAGGACTGCAGAATAAGAATGTGCTGAGTATTTTCCTGGATAACCAGCGCAACCTGTGGCTGGGACTGGACAACGGCATTGATATGATCGCTTACAACAGTGCCATCAAGCAGATCAATCCTTCGCTGCAGGACGGATCGGGCTATACTGCACTGATACATGATAATATATTCTATGCCGGTACTTCCAACGGTCTCTACAGTGTTCCATTACAGTCCACCACCGATCTTAGTTTCAGCCGCGGCAGCTTTGCACCGGTGGCCAATACCAAGGGACAGGTGTGGGGACTCGCCGCCATCAATGGGCAGGTACTGCTCGGCCATCATGAAGGGGCTTTTACCGTAAACAATAATGCCGCACAGCAGATATCATCCCGCCCCGGCTTCTGGAATTTTGTTCCGCTGTCCAATACCTTTCCCACTCCGCAGATAGTGGCCGGTAATTATAAGTCTCTCGCCTTTTTCGATTATACCAATGGCCGCTTTGCACCGGGCATAGAAGTACCGGGATTCAATGAATCCAGCCGCTTTGTGGCCATCGATAATGAAGATCATATATGGGTATCACATCCCTATCATGGTATCTATAAAATAAGCCAACTCAATGGCAGCTATACCACTGCGCTCTATACTGAAAAGAAAGGATTGCCTTCACTGCTCAATAACCATGTGTATAAACTGAAGAATGAAGTGATAGCCGCCACGGAGAAAGGCATTTACGAATACAATAAAGCAAAAGATCTTTTTGAGCCTTCGGCAAAATACCAGCAACTGCTGGGGCGACAGAGCATCCGCTATGTAAAAGAAGATGATGCGGGCAATATCTGGTTCATCCATGAAAAATCGCTGGGTGTGGCTGACCTTACCGGCAAAGAACCGGTGATCATCTACTTCCCCGAGCTGAACAATAAACTGCTGAGCGGGTTTGAATTCATTTACCCCGTGAATGAACACAATGTGTTCCTGGGAGGAGAGAAGGGCTTCTTCCACATCAACTACGGGAAGTACAAGAAAACAAAACCAGCCCTGCAGGTGCAGATAAGAACGGTGCGCATCGGGAATAAAAGCGACAGCCTGCTCTTCGGCGGCTACTTCAACCAGGTGAATGAGCCACAGGTGCAGGCTGCCGGTGATGTGCCGAGGATCAACCACAACAGCAAGACCATCCGCTTTGAATTCTCTTCTTCCGTGTTTGGCTACCAGGCCAACCTGGAATACAGCTTTCGCCTGAAAGGGTTTGATGCCAACTGGTCTGACTGGGCCAAGCGAACAGAAAAAGAATACACCAACCTGCCCGCGGGACATT
>JAEUVL010000589.1 GCA_016786965.1 Chitinophagaceae bacterium | reverse complement strand
GCGGAAGGGCAAGCCCGGCGAAAAGGCGCCTGGTCGTCTATTGCAATGTTGGCGGGTATCTTAATAGCCCTGCGTTTACTCTCTTATTATTACCCTTCTTTATTGAATCTGCGGCAGTTTGAATTGTTCAGTCCGGTGATATATGGTTCCAATGCCATTCAGCGATCGTTGGGCGACCTGCTGATCAATGCCAGTTTGTTTTGCTGGGTCATTTTGTTTGCCTGGTCAAAGTTGCGGTATGAGGAAGCACCAGCCGCTTCTCTTTCTGTGCGGATGAAATGGGTAGTTGGTATTATCTCCCTGTTTTTGCTGATCTTTTCCACGTTTATTCTTGCTTCGGTTATCCGCAGCCTGGTATCTGATTCCAAGATATCATTTGATGTGACCAATTTTTTCAGTCTTAACAAGTACACAATCGTTGGGTTTTTTATTTTAGCCTGTCTTTCGCTCTCCTATTATTATTTCTCCCAGTTATTGTTCCGTCTTATTTTCCCTTTGTTCACAGGCCGGAATTACCTTATCTATTTTGCGATCGGGTTTGCAGGTCTTGCCTTTCTTACTGTGAGGTCGGGCAACCCTGAGGTTTTGTTTTATTTACCTGTTCTGCTCTGGCTGCTGGCTTACACCTGGCTGGTGAACAGGCGTGGCGTTATATTCAACCGTATCAGGATCAATATTGCCGGTATTCTTTCCTGGATATTCATTTTTTCTGTTTCCATAGCGGCTATCATGCTATCTCAAAACAGGAATGTGGAATGGGAACACCGTAAATCGATAGCGGAGAAACTGGCAGTACAGACCAACCCTTCCAGTGAAATGCTGATGAGCATTGCTGTGAAGTATATTGATAATGATTTTCTGTTGCAGAATTTTTACCGATTCCAGGATGAGAAGGAGAACGGTGTATTAAAAGACAGTATCATTACCGGTAACTACAGCGGCTACCTGAATAAGTATGACACCCGGTTGTATGTATATGACTCAGCGGATAAACCACTTTACAATGAAGATCCCACTTCATACGAAGCGCTGAATGTGATACTGACTGTACAGTCTAAACAGACTGATACAGAGGGCTTATATTATTATGAAACTTCTTTTGATAAGTTCAACTATATCATCCGGAGGGATGTGACAGACTCGGCGAACCATAAAGTGGGTTCTTTCTTTATAGTGTCTAATTTAAAAAGTTAT
>JAEUVL010000129.1 GCA_016786965.1 Chitinophagaceae bacterium | reverse complement strand
CTAATTACGAACGGTATCAAAATTGGATAAAAGGAATCAGGCTTTTGCCCTCAGGGTCCGCTTTACTTTGTTGGATTGATGAAGCAGATCCTGTTTTTCTTTGCTTAGGATGGTTACATGGCCCATTTTGCGGCCGGGTTTGGTTTGCTTCTTGCCGTATAAATGTACAAAGGCATTATCGATCTTCAGTACTTCTTCCAGGCCCTCATACTGCACCTCGCCTGAGAACCCTTCTGCCCCGATTATGTTTACCATAATAGAAGGAAGGATGGCATCGGTATTGCCCAACGGATAGCCAAGCATGATGCGCCACAGCATATCAAACTGCGAGCTATAATGTGCTTCGATCGTATGATGCCCGCTGTTGTGCACCCTTGGGGCTGTTTCATTCACCAGTACGTCGCCATTTTTATCAACAAACATTTCTACCGCAAAAATACCGGGGGATTTAAAATTTCGTACTACGGAAATGGCAATGGCTTCCACCCTGTATAGGCTTTGGGTACTTAATTCGGCGGGGCAAAGCTGGTAGTCGAGGAGATTCAGATCGGGATCAAATAACATTTCCACCGGCGGGTACAATACTGTTTCTCCTTTCTCATTCACCGCTACCATCTGGGCGATCTCTTTATGAATATGTACCATCTTTTCCAGTACAGACGGGGCATCAAATCCTTTGGCTACATCTTCTTTCGATTTTAATAATTGAACGCCTTTGCCATCATACCCGCCTTCGCCTAACTTATGTACTGCCGGAAGAAAATCTGCTGCTTCTTTTAATTCTGCTGCATTTGTGGTGATCCTGAAATCTGCTGTGGGTATCTGGTGCTGCTGGTAGTATTGCTTTTGCAGTATTTTATTCTTGATCGTTTTCAGCACCGAGGGTTTGGGATAAACTTTTACCCCTTCTGTTTCCAGTTTTTCCAGGGCTTCCACATTCACATTTTCTATTTCGATGGTCAGCGCATCTAATCCTTTTCCAAACTGGTACACCGCTTCAAAATCCTTGATATCTCCTT
>JAEUVL010000123.1 GCA_016786965.1 Chitinophagaceae bacterium | reverse complement strand
ATAAACCGGAAAGCAAGATTAAAATACAAATGATATATCGCATAATATTTTTATTTTTTTACCAGCCTGTAAGTGCTACAAATAATCCCGATGAACCAAAACGTTTATCCAGCGGTTGCCCGCATCCAAATGACACATAGCGTCCATTTCTTGAAAGGGAAGGTGTTGAAACATAGGTACCCTTGACAGATGAAACCGGTATCATCTTGCGGGTTTGCAGATTATACAACACCACATTATTGGCAGGTGTGCCAAAGTTGGATGCTTTCGTGGTAAATGCCACTATATCACCATTGGCTGAGATGGGAATTTCTTCTCCCTGTCCGATCGGGCTGTCTCCATCACCTTCCTCCCCATTGTTATTCACGCTAGCCCTGGTGGTTATGCCGGTTTGTGAATCATACACAAATACATCCTGAGCCTTGTTATTATCGTTGGGCACCACATTAGTGGCGGTAGTGGCATATGTAATGAAGCGGCCGTCCATGCCGGAGATTGTCGGGGTTACCACCCTGCTGGAACTTTCATCACCCTGGTTTCTTTCACCGCCATCATAAGCCATGGTTATCCGTTTCAGCGGCAAGCCAACCATGCCTGAATTTCTTTCATACAGGAATATGTCCCAAAGATTGTTATTGTCATTTGGTACCAATGTGTACGCAAATGACCAGAAGGCGATCTTATACCCGTTCATATCTATGGATGGCCGTGAGCCGCCCACGCCGATACCTGTCTTGGGGTCTTTACTGATGAGTGTTATGTTCTTGTTGTTTTTTTCCCAGAGGTAAACATTCACCCCATCCACCCGGGTGCCATCGGTTAAGAGATTACTGGCGTTGGAAGAAAAAGCCACGTGACCACCCATGCCGGAAATAGAGGGTTCAAAACTTTCACTGTTGCCTTCCATACCGTTCTGGCTTACACTTACTCTTTCTATTTCACCACCGGCCTGCGTTTTTCTCCAGAGAAACACATCCCGTACGCCGTTGCCATCGCCTGTCACCAGGTTGGAAGCGTAGGATTCAAAAGCTACATAGATAGAGCCGACCGAAATAACCGGCGCAAAACTATTTCCATTGCCTTCCTCACCTCCGGGTGAGCGGCTGATCATCCTGGTTTCACCGGTTTGCCGGTCTCTCCAGAAAATCTGCCGGTATTTACCAGTAGAGCCACACAAACCTTTTGCCTGGGAAACAAATACTACAAAACGGGCTTTATCATCAATTGCTTTATCAACACAGGCATCCCAGCTTTCGTAAAAAGTACCCAATATAGAATCACCGTTACCACGGCTGACAAGATCAATTTCTTTATCGCCATAAATTTTTATGAAGCTATTGGCGGAAGCGATCCCTGGTTCACCGCTGTAGTTGCTTACCACATAGCGCTGACCTTCCGGTGCTGATTTGATGGTCACTTTGTAGGGTGTGCCTTCGGCAAGCGGCTTGGGGAAAGCAAACCGCACAGAGTTTTGAGCTGCCGTAACTGTTATGTCGTCTGTGCCGTTGTTTTGCAGTGTGATCCTTGCGCCTGGTACGCCATCAAGTATTCCTTTGATGACAACCTGGCCGGGTGCGGCCCCTGATTCTGCTGTAGCAATAAAGTTGCTGTTCAGGAAGATGCCGGAATGGCTGTTGTTGAGGAAATTAACTGCCCGGGGGCCGGCGGTTTGTGATATGGCAATCGTATCACCGGGCCTGTATATGCCCGGGAAGTTTACCAATGTATTACTTTGTGAAATGGTAATGGAGCCACCTTTATTATCGGTAAATGAAAAGCTTTCGCCCGGGCCTGCATACGTAAGTTTCATCCCAGCTTTATATCCACCTGCAACAGATGGGGCAGCTTTTTTTTTCGCAAGTTTAACAGGTTGTGCTGTGCCGGTAACGGCGAGAGCCAATATTAATACCAGTATCGTGTAACGCATATTTTTTGTTTATGGATTATTGCCTGTTACGGCACCTGCTTTTTCTTTTATCTTATTTAAAAGTGATTTTTTCGGTTTTGTTTCCTTACTGTTTTCTGTTACAGGTGGAGGTGGATCTGCGGGTGCCTGACTGACAACAGAAGGTGGAGCAGGTGAACCGGCTTTGGCAGCCGGTGCAGGGTCATTTACCGGCGCATCCATTTTTATTTTATCAGCAGCTATAATCTCACCTTTCAGCCATTCTTTTACAAATGCTGTAACCAC
>JAEUVL010000103.1 GCA_016786965.1 Chitinophagaceae bacterium | reverse complement strand
CAAAGACTGGCCAACACACCCAATGCCCGGCTTACTGCAAATAGTACTGTGTAAAACTCATACTCCTTCATGCCATAGTGAACAAGCAGTGCGCCGCTATGAGCATCCACATTTGGCCAGGGATTCTTGATTTTTCCCAGTGATTGTAGTATAGGCGGCACGGTCTCATATACATTCCATACTGTTTGTACCAACGGATCATCGGGCATATGTTTTTTGCCAAATTCCATCTGTGCTTCAAAGCGGGGATCAGTTTTGCGCAGTACAGCATGCCCATAGCCAGGCACCACTTTCCCTTCACTTAGTGTTTTCTTTACGTATTCCGCTATTTGCTCCTTAGTGGGCAGCTCTGTTTTCAATTCTTCCTGCAGCTCAAATATCCACTTGATCACTTCCTGATTGGCGAGGCCGTGCAAGGGGCCTGCCAGGCCATTCATACCTGCGGCATAACTTAAATATGGATCACTTAAAGCTGATCCTACCAGGTGGGTGGCATGAGCGGATACGTTTCCTCCTTCATGATCGGCATGAATGGTCATGTATAAGCGCATCAGTTCTTTAAAGCTTTCATCTTCATATCCCATCATGTGGGCAAAATTGCCGGCCCAGTCCAACAGGCCATTGGGCTGAATATGCTCTCCGAATTTGTATTTGCGGCGATAAATGTAGGCAGCCACCCTGGGAAGGCGGGCAATCAGATCCATGCTATCATCAAATACTGCTTCCCAATAATCTTTCTTATTCAGCCCTGCAGCATATTTCTTGGCAAACTGGCTTTCTGTTTGCAAGGCCATTACTGCCACCACGAATTGTGTCATCGGGTGAGTATTCAGCGGCAAGGCTTCGATGGTTGAAAATACATGATTGGGCACATGGCTGCGGCGCTGCCAAACAGAAGTAATATGATGCACATCATCATCTGTAGGTAATTCCCCCACCAGCATCAGGTAAAACAAACCTTCGGGTAACGGCTCAGAGCCTCCGGGTGCTTTGGTCAGTTTTTCCCTTAACTGGGGGATGGAATAACCACGAAACCGAATGCCTTCCTGTGCATCCAGCAGAGAGGTTTCCGTTACCAACCCTGTTATACCCCGCATACCCTGATATATTTGGGATAGTTGGACTTCGCCAATTACCTTATTTCCATGTTCTTTCAACATGGCCTTTATTTCCGCATTTTGTGCGTCTGCTTTGGCCTTAAACCTGTCTTTTATAATACCCATAGTGCCTTATTTTGGGGAAAATGGAATAACTTTTTTATGATGGTCAAAATTAAGCAAAGCACCCTGCTGTAACAATTAATAATAGCGAAAGTTTGCTTGCGGAAAAGGGAAAAGTTGCTATTATAATTCTTCGGGAAGCGGATAAAGCAGATCTGATTATTTAGGCGTTTTGCGGTACAAATAAAGGGCTACTAATGTGAATACAATATTGGGCAGCCAGGCCGCCAACATAGGTGGAAAATTCCCTTTGGTGGCAAAAACGGTAGAAAACCGATCCGATATGATAAACATGGCCGCAATGGTAATACCCAGGGCCAGATGTACACCGCTTCCGCCCCTGGTACGTCTGCTGGCGATAACAGCACCGATAAAAGTAAGCAGTAATACAGCAGCAGGGGTGGCTGTTCGCCTGTATCTCTCTACTTTGTAGGTACTTAGGCCTTCGGTCCCTCGGTCTTCCTCCTGCCGGATATAGGCTACCAGTTCCGGAGTAGTAAGTTTGTCTTTCAGGTAATAATCACGCCTAAAGTCGATAGGTTTCACGTTCAAGGCCTTCAACAATGTGGGGTGATGTGTCATTTTTTCGCCCAGGCTGTCCACGTAGCGTTCAACGGCATTATTAAGCAGCCATTTCCTGGTAGCTGTATCCCATTTCATGGTCTCTGCCCTCAGGTTATATACTACTTTATTCCCCTTTACTTTTTCCATAAAAAAGCCCCGGGCAGTTTTACTGCTCGAATCAAAATCCCGGATACCCATGAAAGTATTAGTATCGAGACGCATATAAAAACAGGTGCGGCAACTGCTGAATGACCCTGACTTGTTGGGATCATTTTTGTCCATATATCTTGTCTGAAAATTACTTTTGATCACATTGGCCTTCGGTATCCAATACCGACTGCCTAACCATAAGATCCCCGCCAATAATATACCTCCAACAAAAAAGGGGCGCAGGAAACGGTTGTAGCTGGTTCCGCTGGCTAGTATAGCGATGATCTCTGAACGGGTGGCCATCCGGCTGGTAAAAAAGATGACAGCAATAAAAACAAAGAGTGGAAACAACAGGCTCCATATCCAGGGCACAAAACCGAGGTAGTACTCATTTATTATACCACTGGTACTAAGGTTGGCTTTTACAAAATCATCTGCTTTTTCGCTGCTGTCCACTGCTACTGCAATAACAGTAAAAAGCAACAGGCAAAAGATAAAAGTGACCAGGAATTTCTTCAGTATGTACCAGTCAAGTTTCTGCATTGGGCTCAAAAGTAATTGAAAAACTGTTGGAGAGTTGTGAAAGCGCTGACTTACAGTTTTTGCTTTAGCCGTATGATCATCTCATTTTTCCACTGGGTAAAATCACCCTGTTGAATATGCTTCCGGGCTTCTGTCACCAGCCAGAGATAAAAAGCTAGGTTATGAACACTGGCGATGGTATATCCCAGGAACTCCTTCGCTTTCATCAGGTGACGCAGGTAGGCCTTACTGTAGTAGTTGCTTACTTCACAATCCAGTCCACTATCAATGGTCGAAAAGTCATGTTCCCATTTTTTATTATCAATATTAATGACCCCATTGGTGGTAAAGAGCATGGCATTCCGCCCATTCCGGGTTGGCATTACACAGTCAAACATATCTATGCCCATACTTATGCACTCCAGGATATTCCACGGGGTGCCCACTCCCATCAGGTATCTTGGTTTATTAGCAGGCAAATGATCACAGCACCAGTCGCATATTTCATACATCACCGGTTCAGGTTCACCCACGCTTAATCCCCCGATGGCATTACCTGTGGCTTCTTTTGACGAAATATACTCACAGGATTGTTTGCGAAGCTCTTTAAAAGTACCTCCCTGCACTATGGGAAAGAGATTCTGCGTGTATCCGTATTTGGGTTCGGTGGTATTGAATTGGGTAAAACACCGGTCGAGCCAGCGGTGCGTCATCTCCATCGATTTCTTAGCGTAGGTATGCTCACTCCCGCCCGGCGGACATTCATCAAAAGCCATAATGATGTCGCCGCCGATGGAGCGTTGAATATCCATCACCGTTTCGGGAGTGAATAAATGTTTACTCCCATCTATATGGGACTGAAAAGTGACGCCTTCTTCTTTTATCTTTCTTGTTCCTGCCAATGAAAATACCTGGTAACCACCGCTGTCCGTGAGTATGGGTTTAGGCCAGCCGTTGAACTGGTGCAAACCACCTGCTTTCTCCAATACTTCCAGGCCCGGTCGCAGATACAGGTGATAGGTATTGCCCAAAATTATCTGTGCTTTCACATCCAGCAGCAGCTGCTGCTGGGTTACCGCTTTCACACTACCCACGGTACCCACCGGCATGAAGATTGGCGTCAGTATTTCACCATGATCGGTAGTTATTTTACCAACCCTTGCTTTTGAGCCGGTATCGGTATGCTGCAATTCAAACTGTAATGCTGCCATAGCGGCGCAAGTTAATGAATAAGCAATTGGCAATAAGACAAGAACAATGTGGAAAAGCTTTTAATCATTGCCTATTGCCTATTGCCTGTTGAAATCTACCTTCGCCGTTATGCCACCGATCAACTGGGGAGAGATCATTTTCTTCACATTCGCCACTGTTTCCGCTATTCAGGTATTTTATTATGCCTGGTTCTTCAGTCGTATTGCTTTTTATAAACCAACGGTCAAAACAAAATCTCAGCATCATCCTGTTTCCGTTATTGTTTGTGCCCGGGATGAAGATGAGAACCTGGCCCGTAATCTGCCCGGCCTCCTCGTGCAATCATACCCAAGTACCTACGAAGTAGTGGCGGTGAACGACAACTCGCTTGATGACTCCAAATACATTTTACAGGAATTAAAAAAAACATTCAAGTCCCTGCATGTAGTGGAACTGACGCAGGAAGCGGTTCACATTGCTGGTAAAAAATACCCCCTTTCGATTGGTATCAGGGAGGCAAAACACGAAGTGCTGTTGCTGACCGATGCCGATTGTGTGCCCGCCAGCGAACATTGGATAGAAAAGATGCAGGACGGCTATGGCGAAAACACGGAGATCGTATTAGGCTATGGTGCCTACCACAAACGAAAGGGCTTGTTAAATAAACTTATCCGGTTTGAGACCTTTCATACGGCATTGCAGTATCTATCGTATGCGCTGGCTGGTATTCCATATATGGGAGT
>JAEUVL010000101.1 GCA_016786965.1 Chitinophagaceae bacterium | reverse complement strand
GTGGTATTTATGATACCTGGGAAGATGCGGATAAAAATAAATGGAAAATAAAAGCCTGGACAAACGGCACTTATATTTGCGTGCTGTTCATGTACAGTGCAAAAGAATTGCCGGAGAAAAGAACGGAGATATTCCTGGAAGGGCTGCGGTTTCCTGGCATGAAATAACTAACACTTTAGATACCCATAACTGATGAAACATTTTTTTCTTGCCTTCCTGTTGTTGACGGTTCACTGCTGTTTCAGCCAAACGCTGAAGAAATACTCCATAGGAGCTTCCGGTTGTTCTGCTTATATCTACTGCGGTCCAACATTTGATCTGTCGAAAAGCCAGGATTCTTCCACTGTTTATGCAGGAGAATGTACACAGGATGGGGTGAGCTATGGAGTGATCTGTGTAAAATTGCTATCACCGGTAACGGACCTTGATATGGCTGAAAGCCTGATCATTCAATATGCAGATTTCCTGAAAGCGAATTTTGAGATCACCAAGTCGGCGGGATACGGCAAAGGGCACCGGCTGAACAATAATGAGAACACCCGTGGCATACTCGACTACTGGGAAGATAAAGAACAAAATAACTGGAAGATAAAGGCCTGGACAGATGGGAAATACATCGGCTTCCTGTATGCCTATAGTAAAAAGGAATTGCCGGAAAGCAAAATAAACCTTTTCCTGGATGGATTCAGGATCGCAGGGAAATGACCGGATGATGTACGACGGCCCTGTTCCATTTCACCATGTCTTTTATTACTCTTTTATGGGTTCCTTGGGAACAGGCGGTGTAGTGGTTACCGGCTCCGGCCTGAAATAGGTTTGCATCAATTCTGCCCGGTCGCTGGCTGTCATTGGTAATGGCGGGATGCCGGGATCATTTCGCAAAGAATAGGGAACAGCTACAGTAAGCAATAATGCCGGACGGATACTCTCATCATCATAGCGGGCAGAGGCAAACCACTGAGTGTAAGCCGTAGAAAGCGAATCCAAATTACTGATGAGGAACCCGTTGTTACCATACTGAAACATATCCTTCACGATTCCCGTTACGTTGAACTTTACTGCTGTTTCTTTCTTCTTTTGGGGTAATTGTTTTGCTGACTCGCTGCGGGTATCTGCCAGCGGCTGATTCGACCAACTGGCCAGTGAATCTTCCCATGGCTCCAGTATCCTCCTTACAATTAAAGTATTAGGTGTATTGGAAGATCGTCCTGTAGTTGTTTGTAATTCTAAAGGATATAAGACCAGTTCCGCCCTCACGATCTGCTCAGGCTTTATCATGGTGGGCAATATCCCATAGTTAAAAGACAATAATGAACGGCAGCGAAACTTATTTGAGCTATCAGACCAATAGGCGGCCCCAATAAAAGGAGACTGATCACCAGCTTTATTCTCCATTATGTTGCTGATCAGAACTGATCTTGTAAGGGTATCTGCCTTCAGGATGATGGAAACATCTGAATATCCTGTGCCTGGTTGAGCATTGGTCTGAAGGGTCAGCACACTGAGTAATGTTGTTGAAATGATCAGCAGTTTACTTTTCATGACCGATAATTGAAGTGTTTAAACCAATTACACGTATCAGGCAGGCTTGACACAGCAGGAAAGCTACTATATCTTTTGTTATAGCGGTAACAGAGTTAAAAAAAGATTCGTTAAATGGACCTTTATCATGGGTAATTACCCTGGCTAAAATAAAAAAGCAACCCATGATGAGTTGCTTTTCGTGATCCGGATTGGATTCAAACCAATGACCCCAAACTTAGAAGGTTTGTGCTCTATTCAGCTGAGCTACCGGACCATTTTTTCAGACCGGTCGCAAAGATAAATTTTTTACGGTAGCTGGCAAACAAAAAAGCCGGTATTATGGGGCTTTATGACCAATTAATACCACTGCTTTTACCATAGCTTCTTTATTTTTACCCCATGCAGCGGCTGTACAAATTCTTTTTATTGCTATTTGCGGGTCTTTTCCTGGTTTCTTTCTTATACGGGGCTGCCATTTCATTTGGTTTTCTTAAGTTTCTTCAGGTTACGGATGGCAAACAGATCATTTATGGAAATATGCCTCTTGGCAGTTTCCTGAAACTCGGATTGGTACAGGGATTCATTTATACATTGGTTCAGTTTCTTACGATAGTACTGTTGTTCCGCCTCTCTTTCAGACATCAGTTGAAGTTCAGCATCGGACAGATCGTTAATTATCATTTGTGG
Organism: Chitinophagaceae bacterium; assembly: GCA_016786965.1. Lineage (GTDB taxonomy): Bacteria > Bacteroidota > Bacteroidia > Chitinophagales > Chitinophagaceae > JJ008. The sequence goes on along the minus strand of JAEUVL010000101.1, from coordinate 3,430 downwards.
TTCTTATTGATCACAGCCCTTGTGTACCTCGTATTCCTGCTGGCTTACCTGGGCGCTAAAGACCCTACTATCATCTTCCTGCTGGGAGGACCGCTTACAGGAATGCCGGCCATTGTCTGGCTTCCCTTTCTGCTGGCATGGGTAGTTTTATATATCTTACTGGCCGAAAAAATAAAAAGAAAAGCTGTTTATGGACGTCAGGATTGAAGCCTCTTGGAAAGAAGTATTGAAGGCCGAATTTAATAAACCCTATTTTCAGCAGATCGCCCTGCATATTAAAACAGAGAAATCTCAAGGCAAGGTCATTTACCCGCCCGGCAGTGTTATTTTCAATGCCTTCAATACCACCCCTTTTGATAAAGTGAAAGTGGTGATATTGGGACAAGACCCCTATCATGGACCCAGGCAGGCACATGGGCTTTGCTTTTCAGTGCAAAACGGAGTGCCTCCTCCTCCCTCGCTGATCAATATTTTCAAAGAACTGCAGGATGATATTGGTGTACCGGTGCCCAACCACGGAAACCTCACACATTGGGCTGAGCAAGGTGTTTTTTTATTAAATGCTTCGCTCACTGTTAGGGCTGGTGAACCGATGAGCCATGCGAAGATCGGCTGGGCGGAGTTTACCGATACCGTGATAAAAAAAATATCAGAAGGCAAAAAGAATGTGGTATTTATTCTGTGGGGCAAATTTGCCCAGGAAAAAAGGGTTCTGATCGATGAAAGCAAGCACCTGGTACTTCGCTCCGTTCATCCTTCGCCGCTTTCTGCCCATGCCGGATTTTTTGGTTGCAAACATTTTTCCAAAACCAATGAATACCTTGCATCAAAAGGTATCGATCCAATCGACTGGAGTTTATAATATGCGCATTGTAAAAGATATACTGGCAAGAATACTGGCCCTTTGGGCCATGCTTACTTTTATACTCACTTTCCTGGTCATTTTTATTCCTTCTATGATCGCCTGGCTGATCCCTGATCCTAAAGGACAGGATTATTTTATAAAAGTGGCCCGGCTGTGGATGCATATATGGCTGCGCCTGGTGGGTTGCCCTTTCGCTATTAAAGGGAAAGAACATTTCAAAAAAGGAGACACTTATATTGTTACCTGTAATCACAATTCGCTGCTGGATGTACCGCTCTCCTCTCCTTTCATTCCGGGGCCTAATAAAACGATTGCCAAATCATCTTTTGCCAAAGTTCCTCTCTTCGGCTTCTTTTATATGAAAGGAGCCTTACTCGTAAACCGTAAAAGCGAACTCAGCCGCCGCCAGAGTTTCGAAAAAATGAAAGCCATATTGCGCAGCCATATCCACATGTGTATATACCCGGAAGGCACCCGTAACCGGACGAATGAGCCGCTGAAGAAATTTCATGACGGAGCTTTCCGCCTCGCAGTGGAAACTAATAAAGCCATCATCCCTTCAGTAATATTCAATACAAAAAAAGTATTGCCTGCCACCAAACCTTTCTGGTTCTGGCCGGGCAAGATCGAAATACATTTTCTTCCGCCAATAGAAGTAAACGGACAAACGACCGAGCAATTAAGAGAAAAGGTTTTTGCAGTGATGAGTGAGTATTATTCAAGCCATAGTAACTAGAAACTGGAGAAGTTTCTTGTACGGTTGATCTTCAGGTCCTGCAATAAACCTGCCTTGGGGCTGATCGTAAAATTGAATGACCGGGTAAAGCCTACCGGAATAACATTGATAGATAATTGCCAGCAGTGCATATCCCTGTTGATGGACAATGTGAGATATTGCACTTTCTTAGTATCAAAATCATAACTGCCGCTGCTCGATAATTTCCACTTGGGGGTAAGATTAAAACTGCCGTTGAAACTGAGACCGGAAGTGAAATCATTTTCAAACCCGCTGAAATCGGGTTTGGGCCTGTTTACAAATGACAGTGAATAGCTGAAGCCCAACTGCCAGGAAATATTAAAATCAACAAACTCAGAGGGATTTTGCTGCATGTATTCCAGCAGCCGTTGCTGATCAGCTATCAGTGTAGGATCACCCAGGCGCTGCTGGCTTTGTTTTTTCCGCTCTGCGTCCTTCTTCGGGTCTTTGGGTTTGCTCTGAAAGTTGGTACTGACAGAAAGATTACCGGTAGTAAGCCTTCCCAGTTTGAACTTGCCACCCTGCCAGGCGTATTTGGCAATATCAAATCCCCTGGCATCTGACTGGTAGGGATTTAATGATGTTTGCCCGTTGATACTGATCTTTTCAAAAAGTGTGGTCCTGAAATAAATACTGATGGGTGACAGATTCATGGAGTCCCGGATAAAATCATACGAACCATTAAAGCCGAAACCTTCTATCAGTTTTACTTTCTTACTGTCTTTTGCATCCGCAGCGGCAGCCGTATCCTTCTTCACTCTTACTTTCATTTCGAGGTTATTATCCACCCCAAAACTCATAGCTGCCGACCGGCGTGTAGCTGTATTGTATAAGAAGTAGCCGCCAATCTCATTATAGTACAATACTTTGCCGGTAGTATCCACCTGCGAGCTTTTGATATGCCCCTTGTTAAGGTCAGGCGTATAACTGAAAGCCACGGTGGGCCTTATCACATGGCGGATAGCAATGATCTTTGATTTCTTGAACTGGTAAGTGCCAAACAGCGCCGTATTAAAACTCAACGAAGTACTACCCTGCTGATCAATATAAAGTCCTTTCGAAGTAACCGTATCCACTTTTTTAAGAGCGGCATTCCAGTAATAGTTGGTTACCCTTTGTATCCAAGTCATCCCATAATTCACTCCCGGAGATACGATGATCCGGCCTCCCAAAATGGGAGGCAACGATAAAGTGATCGGAATACTGTGTTGTGCTGTCCATTGTGCGGTGTCAAGCAGGTGTTTGAAAAAAGGCTTTACCCCGTTTTTACCATAGGTGAGTGAATCATAAAAGCTCACGGTATTATTGAAGCTGCCATTATACGCCACACCCAGTTTCTCATACCATTTACCCGTACCGCTTGAATTCTTACCCTGGAAAGGATAAATAGTACTAACAGTAAATGCACCGTTGGGTAAAGTGATATTGATCAAACGGAGAGAATTATTTTGTGAGTGACTGGCGCTTAAGGAAAGATTAAAAGGTTTATCCTTCCAGGTTTTGCTGTAGGTGATAGAAGATCCCAGGAGGTTTTCATAATTAACAAAGGGATTATTGGGGATCAGTCGGTTAAACTTGGTAGATCCGGCATTTACACTGGCGGAAAAATTAACCCCGGGCCGGGCCTTGCTGTCCATTGAATGGTTCCATGATACATTGAAGACTCTTGTCTTGGAGAAGTCGGGGTCATTCTTAAAGTTGAGTTTGGAAGACCGGGTACTCAACACAAAACCTCCACTGTACTTATATCTTTTACGGTAAGTAGCTTTAAGGTTGGCAGACCACTCACCGTAAGAATAAATATCTCC
>JAEUVL010000578.1 GCA_016786965.1 Chitinophagaceae bacterium | reverse complement strand
ACTGGCTGCGCTTTGTCATGGCGGGGCGCTGGCATTTTCCAAAAAAGGATTTATCACACAGGCGGAAACAGGTGATGCGATCGGCTGGTCGGGTGCCACGTTTATCCGCATTGTATCGGCCCTGCTGCTGGTGTATGCCATCAGTTTTTTCAGTGGTAAAACAAAAGAGGTGTGGACGCATCTGAAAGAAAGCCGTGAGGGAGTAAAGAATACGATCATCGGCAGTGTGTTCAATCCCGGTATGTCGGTGGCTTTATCGATGATCACCATTTTATACATTGATGTGGCGGTGGCACAAACCATTTTTGCCATGGTGCCGTTGTTTGCGCTGATCATTGCCTTTGCGGTGTATAAAGAAAAGATCACTGTTCGTTCTGTGCTTGGGGTGTTTGCCTCGCTGGTGGGTGTGGCATTGTTGATCTGGCGGAACAAGATCGCTTAGTGATCAATTAAATTAACGGAGGGAAAACAGGATTTGTGGCTCTCACTACATTTGTATAAATTTTTATCTTATGACGATTGCTGTATTAGGTGCGGGTATGGTAGGCAGGGCGATAGCATTGGATCTTGCTACCCACTTTTCTGTTACGTCTTTTGATCTGAATGCGATGAACCTGCAGGAATTAAGCAGCCGCAATGAAGCCGTGCAAACAGTGGCGGCTGATCTTTCCCAATTTGAAGAATATGGTAACCTGCTTTCTCCCTTTGATCTGGTGGTAACAGCAGTGCCGGGCTTTATGGGTTATAAAACACTGGAAGCCGTGATCAATGCCGGAAAGAATGTGGTGGATATTTCTTTCTTTCCGGAGGATGTACTGGAACTGGATGCGCTGGCAAAAGAAAAAGGTGTTACGGTGATCACCGATTGTGGTGTGGCACCGGGCATGAGCAATTTTATCCTGGGCCGATATAATGCGGAGATGAAAATAGAAGCTTTTGAGTGTTATGTGGGAGGATTGCCCAAAGAAAGAAAACCACCGTTTCAATATAAAGCGCCTTTCTCGCCGGTGGATGTGATACAGGAATATATTCGTCCGGCACGGCTGGTGGAAGAAGGAAAGATCGTTACCAAACCTGCATTAAGTGAAAGGGAGATGATGCTTTTTGACGAAGCGGGTGAACTGGAAGCCTTCAACACGGACGGGCTGCGTTCATTGATCTATACCATGGGCCATATACCGGATATGAAAGAAAAAACATTGCGCTATCCCGGTCATATTGACCTTATCATAGCCTTGCAGCAAGCCGGCTTCTTTGATACCACACCACTGCATATAAATGATACAGCAGTTTCCCCGCTGGAGTTTACTTCTAAATTGCTGGTGAATGAATGGAAGCTCGGTCCGGAAGAAGAAGAGTTTACGGTAATGAAAGTAGTAATAAAAGGAAAGGACAAAACAATCACCTATAACCTGTTTGACCGGTATGATGCAGCGACTAAAACTTCTTCCATGGCCCGGACAACCGGCTATACCTGTACTGCCGCTGTACACCTGATCGCAAAGGAACTGTTTACAGAAAAAGGGGTCTTTCCGCCAGAACTGATCGGAAACAGGAAAGAATGTTTTGAGTTTGT
>JAEUVL010000032.1 GCA_016786965.1 Chitinophagaceae bacterium | reverse complement strand
CCTCCCCAAATTCATTGTACGGTTGTTCAGCGGCACGCCCAACCGTAACTCCCGCACCTATGATGAACTGGTGGCAAAATATAAATTGAAACTGGAAAAGGGCGGCCGTGCCAGCGGAAGGTTTGTGCCAAAACCTGTCTTGCCGGAGTACGGAAAAGAAAAACTGATCAGCCAGTTTTCTGAAGCCATGAAAAAGATAGCCGCTTCCATTTACCAATGGAAGGAACCACTGCTTGATAAATATCTTGCCCCCCATCCCCTGCTCGGAAAGATCACCCTGCGGGAACTCGGCTATTTTACCATTTACCACACCCATCACCACCTGGAAAGTATCAAAGCCGCCACCACCAGGGGCAACTGACCATAACATTTTACAGCCGAATGAAAAGGGGCGCTTACCTTTGCGGCCGTGATACAGTATTTCAAAAATATAAACCAGCAAACCGTTGAGATAGATGTGCCCGAAACTGGTGCCTGGGTAAATGTATCACCCCCGCTGAAGCAGGAAGAGTTTTCTGAATTGTCCACCGGGCTTGATATACCCATCGACTTTCTCACCGACTCACTGGATATTGATGAAAGAAGCCGTTTTGAGGAAGATGATAATGTAAAACTGATCGTTCTTAAAACTCCAACAGAAAACAACTCCTTCAATGAAAGTGATGCGTACTACATTACCATCCCTATCTGTATCATCCTTACACATAACCAGATCGTAACCGTTAACTCTTTTGACAATCCGGCCATCAAGAAATTCCTGAACACCTTTCAAAACAGGCACCCGGATAAAAAGAATATGATGGTGCTGAAAGTATTTGAAAAAGTGGTACAGAACTACATGGACCACCTGAAAGAAATAAACCAGCGCCGCAATACGTTTGAGCAAAAACTATACGCCGCCAGCCGGAACGAACACCTGCTCGAACTGATGCGTATCCAGAAAAGCCTGGTATACTTTGTAACAGCTATCCGCTCCAACGAACTCCTGCTGATGAAACTGCAGCGCACCAACTTCCTCGCATTGAATGAGGAAGAAAAAGAATTCCTCGATGACCTTATCGTAGATAACTCACAGGCCCTTGAAATGGCCAATATTTACAGTAATATCTTAAGCAGTACGCTGGATGCATTCGCTGGTATCATCGCCAACAACCAGAACGAAGTATTGAAACGGCTTTCAGTTATCACCATCGTACTTACCTTGCCCGTACTGGTAGCCAGTATTTATGGCATGAACGTTCCAATCCCCTACCAGGAATCCAAACTGGCCTTTTATATGCCGGTAGGCCTGTCACTCATCATCTCCCTTTTTATCGGATGGTTCTTTCTCAAGAAAAAAATATTTTAAGCAACGGTCATGAGTCTTTTTAATATCCGTGTCTATGGGATCTTACTAAATGATCAAAAACAGGTGCTCGTAAGTGATGAACTGATCCGCGGTATGTATATCACCAAATTCCCCGGCGGGGGCCTCGAGTTTGGAGAAGGTACCCGTAGTTGCCTGCAGCGGGAGTTCATGGAGGAAATGAACCTCCGGGTTGATGTGGCAGAACATATTTACACCACCGACTATTTTCAAATGTCCGCTTTCAATCCGGAGCACCAGATCGTATC
>JAEUVL010000019.1 GCA_016786965.1 Chitinophagaceae bacterium | reverse complement strand
TTATTCCTTTCATGCCGCACATTCATCGGTACCACAGGTTTGATACCCAGGGCATGTGTGTTATCTCTTTCCGAATAAGTGAACACATGCAGGTAAGAAATATCCAGCGAATGAAGAAAGTCAAATGTTTCTTTGAAGTCCTCGTCCGTTTCACCGGGAAAACCCACTATCACATCTACACCAATGGCGCAATGCGGCATCAGTGTTTTGATCAGCGCCACCCTTTCCGCATACAGTTCTCTTTTATAGCGGCGGCGCATCAGTCCTAATATTTTATTACTGCCACTTTGCAATGGTATATGAAAATGGGGCATGAACTTGTCACTGTTCGCCACCAACTCAATGATCTCATTTGTCAATAAGTTGGGTTCGATAGAGGAGATGCGATAACGCTGGATGCCTTTTACTTTCTCCAACTCTTTTACCAAATCAAAAAAGCCTTCTTTCTTTGACGTTTCTACAGATCCCCTTGCAGGGGTTGGGGGCCTGAAATCACCCAAATTCACTCCGGTGAGCACAATTTCCTTCACACCATGTTTTGCCAGTTCTTCGGCATTATGTACCACATTCTCTATGGTATCGCTGCGGCTTTTGCCCCTTGCCATCGGGATAGTGCAGAAAGAGCAGTTATAATCGCAACCGTCCTGTACTTTCAAAAAGGTCCTTGTACGGTCATTCACCGACCAGGACGAATGAAAACCGGATACTTCTTCAATATCGCAACTGCATATTTTAGCAGAATCCCCTTTGGCCAGTTCTTTTATGTGCTGCGCAATATTAAATTTCTCTGCTGCTCCCAGCACCAGGTCCACCCCGGGTATATTGGCGATCTCTTCAGGTTTTAGCTGTGCATAGCATCCGGTGATCACCACGAGACTTTCCGGTGCTTTTCTTTGTATGCGGCGCACCAGTTGGCGGCATTCTTTATCTGCATTATCCGTTACTGAGCAGGTGTTGATCACATACACATCGGCCAGTTCATCAAACTCCTTTTTCTCAAAACCCTCCGTTTCCAGCATACGGGAAAGGGAGGACGTTTCAGAAAAATTGAGCTTGCAGCCGAGGGTGTGAAAAGCCACTGTTCTTGATTCTGCCATAAGGGGGCGAAGGTAAGTTGATAAGTTGAAAGGGATACAAGTTGGCCAGTCATCTTATTAACCAGTCACCTTTTCAACA
>JAEUVL010001070.1 GCA_016786965.1 Chitinophagaceae bacterium | reverse complement strand
CGGCTGCCGATATTACCGTCAACTATTCCGGGCCCGACCTTAGCTCACCCCTTACCACCTGGCGGCTGCTGTTGACCAACAGCAATGGCTCAGCCTCCCGCACCATCCGCATATACTGTACCTGTGCAAGAATTAACTGATTGTAACTACCATTTAATAATCCTTCAATGAAAAAAATATTGATAAAACTCATCTGCCTTACAGTGCTGCTTAATACTGTAACCGTGCAGGCGCAAAACGTGGGCATTGGCACCAGCACACCGCAAAGCCGCCTGCATGTAAATGGAAAAATAACAGCCGATAGTATTCGCATAACCGGTGGTGCGGCGGCCGGTAAACTATTAAGCAGTACCGCTGCCGGCGATGCTGTTTGGGCCAACCCATCTTTTATCAACACCGGCCTGAATGGATTGGAACGTAACAGCGATACGCTGCAACTGGGCGGCAGCCTGATACGTACCACTGTTATCAATACGGCCGGCAACCGGATGAATCTGGCAAAAATGGGTAACATCACTTCGGGCATAGTGGCTGACAATACGGCGGCCGGCTCGAATTATTCTGGAAATGGTGGCTGGCAAAGCTTTGAAGTAGCAGTACCATGCAGGCTGGACAGTATACGGATCTATTTACAGAATTGGGGGTCCAATACTTGCATTGCGCAACTGTACGAAGGTGAAGGCCTGAGCATTTTTCTCACCGGCACGGGCTACCTGAACTACCCGGCATACAACGTTCCCACGCCTTACACAATAATATTTCCAAATAGTGTGAACCTTGAAGCAAAGAAAAAATATAGCCTCTTTATGGTTAATGCAACCGGTTGGCTGGGCAATAACGATAACCCTTACCTATTGGGTACCAGTAGTATTTCTTCTGGTATAGACATGCTGTTTACCGTATATGGCAGCTACATTCCTGCCACAGGCCTGGTGGTAGAGCAATCGGGCGATGTAAGCATCAACGGGCGGCTCAGTTTGAACAGGCCAACCGTGCTGGAATTCGGTGCAGGAGAAAACAAAGAACTTAATGCCGGCAAAATAGGCTACCGGTTGTTTACACCTGATGCACTGGATATTGTAGGCGCCGGAACGGATGAGGGCAACCGGAAAATAAAATTCTGGGCTGAAGGCGGCACCACTTTTACCGGGCCTGTTACCGCCGTGCTGACACAGGAAGCCGTACAGGCACCCGTTTTACTCAACGGGTGGACCAACCATGGCGGCGGCTTTGCCAATGCCGGTTACTGGAAAGACAAAGAAGGTATGGTGCATATACAGGGGCTCAT
>JAEUVL010000549.1 GCA_016786965.1 Chitinophagaceae bacterium | reverse complement strand
TAATTATATCGGCCTTGTTGGTGGCTCAGGAAAATCGCAGGAGCGATCTTTTTTCCCTTATAATGCAACAACCTACTACGAAACGGGCAAGGCCGGCCGTGGCGGCGATGCGCCTAACAACCCCGAAAGTGGCGGTGCAGGTCAATACTATCTGTATAATACTACCGGTAGCACTTTGATATATAGAAATGGTAACTCCGCAACCGGCTTGGTACCCGGCGGTGGCGGCGCAAGTGGTATTCAGTTTGGCGCTACCACTATAAGTGGGGGTAGCGGAGCCGATGGGATCATTATTATTCATTACTAATGGTGCAGGTTTTTTGACACAAGGTGCAGATCAGCCTGGCAAAAGGCTGTTCCCTATTACTTATAATCCCTGCATATACCGGATAATGGCCCTGCGCACATCCGATCTTGAATCATCCAGGTTGGTAAACAAAGGATATACTTTTACAATATCCGGGTTGTCCTTGTTCAGAAATTCAAGATTGGCTTCTCCACCACTCATTAGAAAGTCGGTAATAGCCACTTTATAAATTTTATCTGCTTCAACCGGTACATTATTCAACAGCCAATTTCCGTTATCATTTTTTAGCGCTGCTGAATATTGCAAAAAGCCACCGCTGCCAACATTCTTCTGGCTGACATTTAAAACTTTTATCAGCAAGCCTCCTTTCAAATCCACTTCCATAATGCTGCCGCCAAACGGCAGGCTGCGTATCACATCATATTGTGTAACAGGCATGGCCAAAATATCATCGACCCGTATAGAGCCGGAATTGACAATAGCCACAGCTGCTGTTGGCGAAGCCTTTTCAATAGCAGAAACAATCAGTCGGGTGAAGTTGGTAGACTGTGTACGGATATAGGCCTCTCTCCCATCCAGCGGCTCACCCTTTTGCAAACATATCTTTGTGGCATCAAAACCTAATGATGCATAACTGCTGTTGGCAATATCTGTCCACTTTTTCACTACCGCATCAGTAACAGGGTCGGTTGCAATTTTTTCATCTACATCCTGTATCGTTGCCTCTATTGCTGCATCCCTTGTTTTCGTATTCAGGTTCATCCTGATAAGGTAAGCCGACTTGGCATTGGCATCCGCCTTGGTGATATATACATTGCCAATTTTAGCAAAATGTCTTTCATGTTCATGCCCGCCAATGATCAACGCCAGTCCGGGTATTTGCTTCGCTAATTTTATATCATCATCCAAAGCCTGGTGTGTAACGGCGATCACCGCATCGCAGGAGTCTTTTAGTTGATCGTAATATTTTTGTGCCGATGCAAACACATCGGTATAGCTTACAAAGGGAGCTTTATTAAATGGAAGGGTAAGACCAATAAATCCAACCCGGGCAGTAGTGCCATCCGCATCTGTAAACGATTTAATATAAGTAGCAGGAAAAGGAATACCATTTTTTTCAAATGGAATGACCGCATTTCCTTTCTTCTGAAAAGTATTGGATGATACCCATTGAAAAGCAGATTCATTGATTCGGCTCTGCACATCCGCCTCCGGGATATCAAATTCATGATTACCAAAAACTGCCAGATCAACACCTGCCACGTTCATCGCATCCACCATCTGACGGCCACGAATCCGGTTCCCTTCAAACTTTAAACTGTTATACACAGAAGGGCTTAAAAAATCCCCAGCCATGACCAACATAGTATTAGGATTCCTGTTTTCCTGCTCTTTTTTGATGGTGGCTACTCTTGCCATCCCGCCTGATTTACCACCATCCAGCGGGGCAATCTCATACACATCATTGATCTGGACAATGGTAATAGCAATCTTATCATCGCTGGTATTAGTGGTTACCTTTTTGGAGGGATTGCAGGCAACCAGCATTGCAAAGACGGATAACCAGGACAGTATCTTTTTCATATCAATATTTAGCATAAAAGTAGATTATTTATATTTCCGGTTTGTATCACAAAAAAGTTCAATTTTTGCTGGTGATGGAGAATATGTAGAAAGCCCATGCAATAAAGTTAAATTCTACCGGATTTTTATTGACGCTCTTTCCCGTTCCTAATTATCCTGAAGACGAAACAATTACCCGATTGTGTAATTGTCTCACAGCGTTTAATTCTTGATTTTTGTTACAGCTAATTCACCCTTATCGTTAGTTCTGCCATTGACCAAACAGACCTCACAATAAAAAATGATACAGAATTTTAAAATATTTTTCTGAACTTATCACTGAAAAAATACAATTACGATGAAACAACACAGAATGATCCTCACCATCCTGGCCATTCTTTTTTTTCAGCTGAGCAATGCTCAGGCACCGGCGGCAGGGCGTTACTATATTCGGTTAGCCAACGGGCAGGCACTGGAAGCAGAGAGCAACACCTATAAAAATGATGGGTGCAAAGTGCAGATTTGGAAGCAACATTTTACACTAAACCAGATTTGGGATATAGCTGATGCAGGTGATGGTAAGTTCTACATTAAAAATGTGGGAGCAGGAAAAAATTTAGATGCCCATGCCGGAGCGGTGAACACCAATGGTTGTAAGGTTCAGTTATGGCAGGTATTGCCTGCTAACATGAATCAAAAATGGATTTTCCAGCGTATTGGTGCCAACCGATATACAGTAAGAAATGCTGCCAGTGCCACTAATAAGGTACTGGACGTAGCAGGAGGCGCCATTGGCACGGGCGGCACTGCTGTTCAGCTATGGGATGGAGCGAATACCACCAACCAGGTCTGGACTTTGGAGCTTTCTCACGATAAGTCTGTCATATCTCCCAACATGGTTGATCTGCGAGGTAATTCAACTCCCTACAAAAATCAAACAATGCCAAGTGGTGAACGGGGCGGCTGCACCTACTTTGGTTCTTTATCAGCGTTGGAGGCGGCCTATAAAAAAAGAGGTTTTGGCGATCTTGATCTGTCGGAAGAATTTATGGCTATCACTTCCAAAATGTTTGGACTGCATCCCTACTGGTCAGATATAAAAGATGCTAATGTGAGAGAAAATCAATTTGCCGGTACCCAGGGGGGCGGAAGTGTGGCGCTGCTTGCACAAGGTATGCGGATACCAACGGAAGCAGCGGTGGGTTATGGATTGTACACTATCAGCGAACATTGGGCTGTGCTTGACCAACTGTTTACTAATAATAATAATTTTTCTGTCTGGAACCGGTTCCCCCGAATTGGGAATACGACCTATTACG
>JAEUVL010001043.1 GCA_016786965.1 Chitinophagaceae bacterium | reverse complement strand
CTACCTCATCTAAGCCTTTGTAAGAGCTCTTTTGCAGCTTGGCGCTACCGGTAATGAAGAGTATATTCTGAGCTGCTTTGTTCACCTTTGTTTTTACTTCTTCTGTTATAGCAGGGCAGCCCTGGTTTTCTCTTACCCCGGCCAGGTTAGGACATTTATCTTCTTCGTCATCAATGCCATCTTTATCTGTATCAGGTACAGGGCACCCATCGTAGCGGGCCACACCGGCTACCGTGGGGCATTTATCTTCTTCATCATTAATACCATCTTTGTCAGTATCAGGTACCGGGCAGCCCTGGTAGCGGGCCAATCCTTTCTCATCCGGGCATTTGTCTTCTGTATCCGCAATTCCATCACCGTCTCTGTCCGGACATCCTTTCAGTGCGGCAGGCCCTTTGGCATCAGGACAAGCATCATCTTTATCCGCTATACCATCACCATCACGGTCAGGACAGCCCTGCAGGGCGGCCGCACCAGCCACATCGGGGCAGGCATCAGCATTATCAGGCACTCCGTCTCCATCTTTATCAAGCACCACAGGTGCAGGGGGTGTCTTTTTCTTTGTCAGCGATTTTGTTATACCGAATGAATAGAAAAGATTATGCGGCAACTTCTTTTCATCAATGCTGTAGCGGTAATTTGCCTGCAGAACGAAATACAATTCGTTCTTGATGTTCAGTTGCAATCCAACGCCACCAATTCCATGCGCATTCCACACAAAATTTTCATTGGGTTCAGTTACAGTGGCCAGGTCTTTATGATACCGTCCCCCACCAATACCCAATGTCAGGAAAGGATTAAATACGGCCTTCTCAGGAAAGGCCTTTGCATGAAAGGCCAGCTCCAATTCACTGCTGATAGGGTTTTTAGAGATCACATTGTCTTTGTTCTTGTTGGGGAACAACCCATTGAACCGGATGGAATAATCGATCTTTTGTGTAATACCTTTCCAGAACATCACGGAAAAACCATAAGCGGAATCTTCAATGGGAAAAATGGTCTTGGTGTTAAAATCATGCATATTAAAACTAATTCCCACATTGGGACTCTTAATACCAGACCTGTCTTTTGTTGTTTCCTGGGCTGATGTACTCAGCACGGCTGCGATCATACAAAATAACAGCAGCATCCTTTTACTCATCTTTATTATCATAGTGTCTAAATTTTTGAGGGGCGAAAGTATTTAATTGCCTTGTAATAGAGATAAAATATTGCCAAATCAGGTCAATTTGGGGATAAAGCAGGGTATTTCTTCGGTATTACACCAGTGCTTTTTGAAACAGCCCGGTGAATTGCACACCGAGGCCAGCTTCATCACTGTACAGTATTTTACCATGGTCATACAGGATGCCTGTGGCAACGTCCTCTTCCAGCAATAAAGGGCCATCCATATCCACCTCATCTATAAAGGGAAGTAAATGTGCAATAGCGGCAGACCCTATCGTTGATTCATTCATACAGCCAACCATCACTTTCATATTCAGTTCTTTTGCTTTCTTTATCATTCTTCTTGCCGGCGTAATACCACTGCATTTAGTAAGCTTGATGTTGATACCATGAAAATGGTTAGCACATCTCTCCACATCCTGTTCAAACACACATGACTCATCAGCATACAAAGGAAGTACTGATTCCTTATATAAAATTTTCATGCCTTCCCAATCGTCTTTTGCGAGGGGTTGCTCTACCAGTTCCACTCCCAATGCAGCCAATTGAGGAATTAGTTGAAGAGCTGTGTTTACATCCCAGGCTGCATTGGCATCCACCCGGAGTGTGGCGGTGGTGTTTTCTCTTAATGCTTTTACGATAGCAATATCATCAGCCGTACCTACTTTTATTTTATAA
>JAEUVL010000547.1 GCA_016786965.1 Chitinophagaceae bacterium | reverse complement strand
GCAGGGCAGATCAGCATGCGGCACAATCTCCGCGGGCCCAACTTTGCGGTGGTAAGCGCCTGTGCCAGCAGCACCAACGCTATCATGGATGCATTTAATTTAATACGCTTAGGCAAATCAGACATCATTCTTACCGGTGGTAGTGAAGCGGTGATCAGCGAGGCGGGTGTGGGTGGCTTTAATGCCATGAAAGCCATGAGTGAAAGAAATGACGACCCTAAAACAGCCAGCCGCCCTTATGATAAGGACAGGGATGGGTTTGTAATGGGTGAAGCAGCGGGTATTTTGGTATTGGAAGAACTTGAACATGCTAAAGCAAGAGGCGCTAAGATATATTGTGAAATAGCCGGTTGTGGCGCCACGGCCGATGCCCACCATATCACTGCCCCGCATCCGGAAGGGCTCGGCGCTATGAATGTAATGCTGGTGGCCCTGGAAGATGCCGGTATGAAACCCGAAGAGATCGACTACATCAATACACATGGTACTTCCACACCCATCGGCGATGGGGCCGAGGTAAAAGCCATCACCAAAGTATTTGGTGAGCATGCTTATAACTTAAATATCAGTGCTACTAAATCCATGACGGGGCATTGCCTTGGCGCAGCCGGCGTAATAGAAGCCATTGCAAGTATACAAGCCCTTATCCATAATATGGTGCCCCCCACCATCAATCATTTTACTGACGATCCGGAGCTGGACCCCCGCCTGAACTTTACATTTAATAAAGCACAGGCACGTACTGTAAATGCTGCCCTCAGCAATACGTTTGGGTTTGGCGGTCACAATGCTTGTGTGATCGTGAAGAAGTTTAATGGATATTAGTTAATCAGTTAATTGGTTGATCAAGTAAGCCCTGTTTAGCTGTATTTGTTCCATTTATTTGCAATACAAGCGGGTATGAATGTTCCCACCAAATACCTTATTAACCAATTATCTAATAAACCAATTGCCCAACATTTCAACGTTTAAACTTTTAAACCTGTCAACTTTTTCGTAGCTTAACCGCCGTGGATTTTTTCAAAAATATTTTTACCAAAGAATCCGGTTCTTCTTTTAAAAAGGAGTTGCGGAACCTGCTGGGGTTTAAACCCGGCAATGTGTCTTTATACAAAACAGCCCTTACCCACCGCTCGGTTAGAGAAGCTACCGATGAAAACAATGAAAGGCTGGAGTACCTTGGCGATGCTGTGCTGAGTGCCATGATAGCTGATTACCTTTTTAAACGATATCCCTACAAAGAGGAAGGTTTTTTGACGGAAATGCGCAGCAAGATGGTGAACCGCCAGCAATTGAATGAAATTGCCATTCGGATGGGGCTTAAAAAGATCACCGTGTTCAATAAAATGGATGGCTCGCTGAAGGTGAGCCAGATATTTGGTAATACCCTGGAAGCATTAGTAGGGGCCATTTATCTTGATCATGGTTATAAGAAAGCCAGCAAATGGGTACTGGACTGCATCATTCTTCCGCATATGTTCATGGATGACCTGGAAATACTGGAGATCAACCATAAGAATAAACTCTATGGCTGGGCGAATAAGAATGGCAAAGTGCTGGAGTTTGAAACATTGAATGAAAAACTGGAAAATGGCCGTCGCCTTTTTACCGTGGCTGCCGTGGTGGACGGAAAGAATATTGCCGAAGGCAAGGCTTTTAATAAAAAAGATGCCTCGCAGATAGCTGCTCAAGC
>JAEUVL010000992.1 GCA_016786965.1 Chitinophagaceae bacterium | reverse complement strand
GCAATTTCATCAAACACTTCGTTCAATTCTTCCTCCGTCTTTAAAGTGACCAGCTTATTCCTAAACTCTTTGATATTGGGTAACCCTTTCAGGTAATTAGCATAATGCCGGCGCATTTCATTAATACCCACCACCGGGTTTTTCCATTCAATCGATTTACGCAGATGCTTTCGGCAAACAAATAACCGATCTTCAATAGTCGGTGCTGGTAAATGTTCCCCTGTTTTCACAAAATGCTTTATCTCATTAAATATCCATGGATAGCCGATCGCTGCCCGTCCTATCATTATACCGTCCACACCATAGCGGTTCTTATATTCTACAGCTTTCTCCGGAGAATCGATGTCTCCGTTGCCGAAGATGGGAATTTTAATACGTGGGTTATTCTTCACCTTGCCTATTAGTGTCCAGTCAGCCTCACCTTTATACATTTGCGTTCTTGTTCTGCCATGAATGGCCAACGCTTGTATGCCGACATCCTGCAGCCGCTCAGCTACTTCTTCTATATTACGGGTTTTATCATCCCAACCCAATCTTGTTTTCACCGTCACGGGCAATGAAGTTGATTTCACCACTGCCGAAGTGAGCCTCACCATCAGGTCTATGTCTTTCAGCACACCAGCCCCGGCGCCTTTCAGCGCTACCTTTTTTACAGGGCAGCCAAAGTTGATGTCGAGCAGGTCCGGGTTGGTCACTTCCACAATTTTTGCCGCCAGTGCCAGGCTTTCTTCATCGCCACCGAATATCTGGATGCCTACAGGCCGTTCATAATCGAATATGTCCAATTTCTTACGGCTTTTGATTGCATCCCGTATCAGCCCTTCTGAAGAGATGAATTCGGTGTACATCAGGTCAGCACCATTATCCTTGCATACAGCACGGAAGGGTGGGTCGCTTACATCCTCCATTGGCGCCAGCAATAGCGGAAACTCGGGTAGTTGTATGTTGCCTATCTTTACCATTTAGCATAAACACTCGTTAGAGTGCAAGCAGCAAATTTACAACCTAAAAAGGGAGTTTTCTAATGCAGGGATTATTAAAGTCGAGATCGGCAGGCAGCCAGTTTCTCATTTTTATCAGTATTTCTTTAGTTAGCCTTTTTGTAGTGGGCCTGCTTGGAACCCAGATCCTTGCCACGATTACCGGCAAGAGCATACTGGAGGTGAGCGACCCTTCCAAATGGGATTACACAAAACCCGGCTTGAGTTTTATTATCAGGGGAACACAGAT
>JAEUVL010000537.1 GCA_016786965.1 Chitinophagaceae bacterium | reverse complement strand
TGCGATCGTGGAAGCTTACCGCAAACATTTTACGAACTATCCTGCTGCGGAAGGTAACCTGGACCTGCGGGAGGCTATTCATTCTTTCATCCTGGAGGAAGAGGGGCTTGACTATGGCCTGCAGGAAATACTGGTGGCCTCGGGAGGCCGCCCGCTTATCTATGCGGTGTTCCGGGCCCTTTGTGATGCGGGTGACAAGATCATCTATGCTGTGCCGAGCTGGAATAATAATCATTACACTCATTTCGTAAGTGGTGAACATATTGTGATAGAGGCTACGGCAGCTACTAATTTTATGCCTACGGCTGATGATATACGGCCGTATGTTCAACAGGCTACCCTGATCTCTCTTTGCTCTCCACAAAACCCTACCGGCACCACCTTTCGCCGGGAAGAACTGGAAGCGATCTGCGATATGGTGATAGAGGAAAACAACCGCCGCGGGGCGGATGAAAAGAAACTTTACCTGATGTATGACCAGATGTACTGGCACCTTACCTACGGCGATATTGAGCATTACAACCCTGTTACGCTTCGCCCGGCCATGCGGGAGTACACGATCTATATTGATGCGATCAGTAAAGTGTTTGCCGCTACGGGTGTGCGGGTAGGCTGGGCCATGGGGCCGTCGGCAGTTATCAGTAAAATGAAGGCCATTCTTACGCATATTGGGGCCTGGGCGCCTATGGCTGAGCAAAAGGCGGTGGCGTATTATCTCGGCCATCGTGACAGTATTCACCAGTACCTGACCAACTTTAAGAAAGAGATCGAGGAGCGGCTGCGCCGTATCTATAGCGGATTCATGCAACTGAAAAGTGAAGGGCTGCCTGTGGATGCGATCGCCCCGGAAGCGGCGATCTACCTTACTATTAAAATAGACCTGGTTGGCAAGACTGCTGCGAATGGCGACCTGATCAGCAACCAAAGTGATGTTACTGCTTATGTGCTTAATAATGCGGGGCTGGCTGTGGTTCCTTTTTATGCCTTCGGCGCTGATAAAAGTTCTCCCTGGTACCGCCTGAGTGTGGGTACTTGTAAGAAGGAGGAGATAGAGGAAATGGTGGGGAAACTGAGGGAGGCGCTGGGGAAGGTGAAGTAATTTGATGATCTGACAATGAAATAATTTGAAA
>JAEUVL010000965.1 GCA_016786965.1 Chitinophagaceae bacterium | reverse complement strand
TTGAGCGACGAGCGGCTGACTGAACTATTACAGGATAAAGGCTACAATATTGCCCGGCGAACAGTAGCCAAATACCGGGAACAATTGAACATTCCTGTAGCAAGGCTTAGAAAGGAACTCTAATCTCACCCCAATTTATTGGCATCTTATAAGAAGCGGATTGCCCACCCCTTCTCTCCTGAAGGAGAGGGGATTTTAAATTCAGTTGATGTTCAACAACGAAATGCTATCGGAAGTGAGGTCAAAACGGCAGGTCGTTCTTATCCTCCATCTGGCCTTCATCAAAATAGACCTGGTCATCCGGCGCCTTATCAGCAGTGGCGGCGCCTGCAGGCTCTACTTTCCAGGCTTTTACATCGGTGTACCAGCGGCCATTATATTCCCGGCTTTCCACATCAAATGAGATATTGAGTTGGGCCCCTTCTTTCAGCAGGCTTTCATTGATCTTGTCTCCCCAGATAGATACACATACCTTCTTTGGATATTGCCCTTCCGTTTCCACAATAATGTCCTGCTTCTTCCACTGGCCATTTTTACCCGTGCCCGTTTGCAGGGGAAGCAATTGAATGAGTTTCGCTGTTAACTGCATGAATACTGTTGTTTGGCCGTGAAGGTACGAACTACCGAAAGAACATATTACCGGATATGGTAGCTGTTAAAAAAAACGCAATACCACTTGCAGGGTATTGCTTTTACCCGAAATATTTTGTTCCTATGCACTATTAAAGCTTGTTTCAAATCACTATTTTGCGACATTAAATATTCCCCAACCCACACCATATGGTTTTTGCCAGCCTCTTCTTTATTTTCATTTTTTTACCCTTGGTCCTTTTTCTTTATTACAGTACCAAAAATGCCAGCTGGAGAAACTGGGTGCTGATTATCTTCTCGTTGGTTTTCTATGGCTGGGGCGAGCCCATCTGGATATCCCTGCTCATTTTATCATCCCTGTTTGATTGGGGCAATTCAATATTTATCGACCGAAAACGGGGCACCAAGTGGGCAAAGATCGGGGTGGTGTTTACCGTCGTTTTCAATCTCGGCTTACTGGCCACCTTCAAATACGACAAATTCATTGTTGAAAGCGTAAACTCCGCCCTGGGTACTTCTTTTACTGCCCCTGGCTACGCCTTACCTCTTGGTATTTCCTTTTATACTTTTCATACCATTTCTTATGTGGTGGATGTGTACCGGGGTGATATTAGAGCGCAGCGTTCTTTCCCCAATTTCTTAATGTATGTATCACTATTCTCTTCATTGGTAGCCGGTCCTATTATCCGCTATGCACACGTAGAAACAGAGATATACGGGCGCAAAGAGAACCTGAAGGATTTCAGCCTGGGGCTTTCCCGTTTTTGTATCGGGCTCTTCAAGAAAGTGATCATTGCTAACATTGCAGCAGAACTGGTAAAAAAATACATGGGTGATAATCAGGACCCCCTCACCATGTCCGGGCTTATCTCCCTGTCCAGCATGGAAGCCTGGTTTGGGCTCATCATGTTTGCCATACAGATCTACTTCGACTTCTCCGGCTATTCCGATATGGCCATTGGCCTGGGTAGAATGTTTGGTTTCCATTTCCGGGAGAACTTTAATTACCCATATATATCTAAATCCATCGGTGAGTTCTGGCGAAGATGGCACATCTCTTTAGGAAGTATTTTTCGGGACTATGTCTATATCCCGTTAGGCGGCAATAAAAAGAGGGTCTATTTTAACCTGCTGGTGGTTTGGTTCCTCACCGGTCTGTGGCATGGCCCCAGTTGGAATTTTATTTTCTGGGGACTTTACTTCTTCATCTTCATTGCACTGGAAAGAGCCTTTTTATTAAAGGCCCTGGAAAAGATACCGGCCTTCTTTTCGCATGTATATGCACTGGTCATCATCATTCCGGGTTGGGTCATCTTCTATTTTACAGATACAGAGATACTGATAGCGTATGTAAAAAAACTGTTCTCTTTTGGCGCCGGGCCCAATGGTAATACAGAACTGATAAATACAATAACCACCCATCTGTTCTGGTTGATAATGGCCCTTGTGCTTTGTATGCCGGTATATCACAAAGTGAAAGACTGGATCGATAAAAAGACCAGCCGTATTAATTTTTACGAGACGGCAACGGTCGGCTTTAATGTTGTCTTGCTTTTATTATGCATAGCACAACTGGTTGGTAAAAGTTATAACCCATTCATCTATTTCCGGTTTTGATCGGCTAACAAAATATTGAAATAAAGACATGAGTGAAACAACAAACAATAAGATACACCTGGTGAACGTAATCGTTTTCTGTGGTATTTTGTTGCTGGGCGGCATTGCGTCTTTAGCAATGAAAAAAGAA
>JAEUVL010000963.1 GCA_016786965.1 Chitinophagaceae bacterium | reverse complement strand
AAACTCGATGCTTTGTGTGTCGCCGATATGGATCATCAGTTGTTTGAAGATGCCAAACTGCGAGGAGGGATGCACCGGCACGAGCAGGCCGCTTTGCACCATCATCTGCAGCAGGCCGATGGTCTTCATGGTTACTGTTTTGCCACCGGCATTGGGCCCGCTGATAACGAGTATACGGCTGGCATCATCTAAGGTGATGGTGACGGGGATGGTGGGCTTTCCGCTCCGCTGATTATACAGGTACAACAATGGATGATAGGCTTCCACGAGTTGCACATGTGCTTTATCTGTTACGATGGGAAACTCGCCCCGTATCTCCATGGCCAGTTTGGCTTTGGCCCTGATGAAATCATATTCACCCACAATGGTATGCCAGGTGTTTAATAAACTGGTGTACACGGAGAGCCGGGCAGTGAGTTCTTTCAGGATGCGATAGACCTCTTTTCGTTCGTCATTCTCGAGTGAGGATATGGTGTTGTTCAGTTCAATGGTCTCTTCGGGTTCTACAAAGGCGGTTTTGCGGCTGTCGCTTTCGCCATGGAGTATGCCTTTTACGGTCCTCTTCTGTTCTGCAAAGACGGCAAGCACCCGGCGGCCGTTCATGAAGCTTTCTTCTATCTCTGCGAGGTAACCTTGTTTGTTGAGTTTGGAAACGATCTTATCAAAGAGGCGGCGCAGTTCATTTCTTTTCCGGTAGAGGTTCATCCGGATATCTTTCAGTTCTTCGGAGGCATTGTCTTTTACCTGTCCGTACTCATCGAGTATATCATCGATCATTTCGATGATCACTTTTTCGTAGTAGGTGCCATCGATGACCTTTGCGAGTGCACCATAGGCAGTTTTCCGTTCGGCATCGAACCAGCGGAATATCTTTTGGATGCTTTCTGCGAGTTTTCGCAGGAGTATAAATTCTTCGCCACCGAGTATGGCGCCGGGTATGGACAGCAGTTTTAATTCTTTGGCCAGGTTCAGCACATAATCGTTAGGGAAATAAATACTGTTGGCAAGAAGTTGGCGGTATTCATGACTTTGGCGGAGTTCTGTTTCCACAAATTCCCGGCGGGTGTGGATGCGCAGTTGCTGTGCCTTGTTACGGGCATGTTCTGTCTGGCAGTAATTGGCCAGCAGGTCTTTTACTTTATTAAACTCGAGCTGTATGTACGCTGATTCGGGATATAACTTCATAATGATCGTCCTCTTTCACCGGGCTTTTTCAAATGAGGGCAAAGGTAAAGTTATTGGGGCAAGCTTTGTGCAGGGAGCTTTGGTGACTGGGGAAACCACATAGACCATGGTGCATATAGAAATACATATATAATGGTATATAAGAAGGCGATGGTAAAGGCATCTTCACCTTCCTCCGTTTCATATCATCTTATTCCTTGCTTATTTTTTTTACCTTCCGGCAAATACATCGCTCTTGAACAGAAAAATGAGGTACATGCGGCTGCTATGGCTGAAGCATGACCTGCCAGCCGGGCTTTCGGTTTTCTTTGTGGCCCTTCCGCTTTGCCTCGGCATTTCGCT
>JAEUVL010000947.1 GCA_016786965.1 Chitinophagaceae bacterium | reverse complement strand
TTCAAACAGCTCCGGCTGGTTATCTGTCTTTCCTTTTACCCATTCCATTTCTGTTGATTTGCTGTAATCGGCCAGTTTCGTTCCTACCGTACGGTAGCCTGTTACTTCTGCTATCTTTACGATCTTCAGTTTCGCTTTTCGTATCTGCGCCCCCCGGCCCTGCTGCATGGCCAGTATAGGTTCTTCGTCTGTGGTGACGGCTTCCACATAATTGCCGTCTCCTTCTTTAATGAAGAGGAATTTCGTTTTCAGTGTACTGGTCTCAATCCTGAACCGCTTCACCATGTACTGCTTCTTGTCATTATCCACATATACTGCGGTGATGATCTTTTCCGGATCAAACTTTACGATCTCCAATACTTTTTCCGCATCTATCTTTTGCGTCATTTCCTGGTCGGTCACTTCATAGTTGCCGTCGCGGTACAATACCAATATACGGTCATCCGGTTCAAAACTGCCAAGATAAATACCTTTCTCTTCTGCGCTCAGGCGACCGAACTTTTCATCAAACCATAATTTACGACCGCTCAGTGTAGCCCTGCCTGCTTCTTTGAACCGTACAGACTTGATGGGGTACTTGGTAACCTGGTTACCCATACTGCTGCGGCCTTTAATGGCCATTTCCTCAAAATAAAAATCAAACTCTTTGATACGGGCTGAGCATCCCGGTGTCAGCACGATCTTTACCACTTCCGCTTCACCATTAGGGTTCACACTCAGGTAATGCACTTTGCTTTTCTCATCGCCTTTGGTCAGATCGTATTCCTTGTCCCTGGTTACACCTGTTACATTAAACCGCTTGGCATAACTCACACCGCCCTTTCCATCTGAATAGATCATATTGTAGGTCGTCCGTTCGTCATTCTTCTGGAACACCGCCGCATGCAAAATATCCTTGCCGATAAAGGTCTTGTCG
Organism: Chitinophagaceae bacterium; assembly: GCA_016786965.1. GTDB lineage: Bacteria > Bacteroidota > Bacteroidia > Chitinophagales > Chitinophagaceae > JJ008. Next base: position 92 of record JAEUVL010000947.1, on the reverse strand, counting down.
GAAACTTTCACCACTTTCATGATACCCCGCTTCGCAAAAACGATGATATCATCCAGGTCGGAACATTCAAACAGGAATTCATCCTTCTTTAA
>JAEUVL010000937.1 GCA_016786965.1 Chitinophagaceae bacterium | reverse complement strand
TTTACCAGTTGCTAAAGCGGAAACCGAAGTTGTATGGCCTTATATCCAGGCCCCTTTCGTACATAGATTTGGGAACATACGAACCATAGAAACGTACAGGTCCCATGGAAAGCTCGGCCACATAAGAGAACTTCCATTTTTCCAGTTCAAAATCATCTTTTGTTTTTTCCTTGCCTTCATCAGAGGTGATCGTTTTATTACGGGCACTGTATAAGTAGCCCAGGCTCACACCGGTGCTGAAGCCAAATCCTTTATCTCTTTTTGGGGTAAAGTTGAAATTAAGCATCATGGGTACTGTAACATAATCGGCGGCCAGTTTATTCTTTTTGTAGTTGCGGCCAACGGTGCCGTCCAGTATTACCCGGGGTGGATTAGGAATAGCAAGAGTATTTTCCTGGTAGCGTACATTTTGTTTAAAATGATAATTGTTCAGTTCAAGGCCCACTCCGTATTTCAGGTTCACCACATGCTTGATCGCATTCAGTTTTTGCATAAAGAACCAGATATTGATATTTCTTGATCTACCGTCTTTCAGGTCAAACCAGGTCTTGTTGCTGCCAGGCGCATATGCCTGTGCAGCAGCGCTGCCATAGTTGGTCTTATCAGTGTAATTGGAAAACCCGAAGTCGAATATCCACCAGTTGGTGGTCAGGTTGGAGGGTTTATCGCCGCGGCGGTTGCGCATCTTATATTCTTTATCCTCCTTCATTTCTTTGTCTTTACTGCCGGCTTTGCGGATGATGACCATGCCACCGATGCGGATGGTATCTTCAGCCGGTGGCTGGTTTTGCTTACCGGTGGTGTCTGTTTGTGCATGGCTGGCTGCAATTGAGCATATAGCGATGCATAGGGTAAAAATCCTTTTCATTTTCATCTCGTTTTAATTTAATTAATTTTTGTTATCCTGCCTGTTCCGGTCATTTCGGGAAGCTTTGGCGTAGGGTTATTTCATTTTGATGGATAGGCCGGCCACAAGCAACCTGTCCTCGCCATCGGTAGGGTCAATATTCGTTCTTTTTTCAAAGGTCCGTGTTACTTTCCGGAAGAAGCCACGGAGTTTGTTTTTCTTGCCACTACCATCATCATTAAATGATGCGTCTGTAATGCCAGACGGGGAAGTATTGTTATTTGTTACAACTGCATTTGTTAAAGCATTTTGAAGAGTAGCATTATCAGGGATGTTGACTTTTGCCGTAGCGTTATTAGTTACCGCATTTGTATTGATGTTTGGGTTGTACAAAGGCTGTGGAAGATTGTTGGTTGGTTTAATGTTATCCTGCGTTATGGCAACTTCATTCTTTATGGGTGCAGGCGAATTTTCAGGCAGGTTTTGTTCAGGAACTCTATTATTGTTAACCTTTTGGGCAACAGGGGTATTATTTTCTTTAGATAAAGAAGGGATGGCCTCCTGTTTATTATCGTCGGTTATCTTAGTGTTAGTAACAGGGGTCGTTTCATTCGTGGTGGCGGCCACTTGGTTTTCAGCAACTGTTGAAGTGCCGGGACCCGGAGTATTATTTTTTTGCTCTCCGGGATTTGCTTTAGCTACGCCATCTTTTTGAATACCGGCGGGCTTATTGTTTAAAATAATGACCGTAGTAAGACCGATGAGAAATAATAAGATGGCAGCAGCAGACCTCCATCTGATGAACGGAACAGCCCTTACTTTTTCTTCTTTACGGTAAAGGGATTGTTTATACTTAAATTCAATGGGTTCCGGCTGCAGTCTGATCTTTTGCAAGAGGTCGAGTTCTTTTTTGAGAGCAGGATTGGCAGCTATAAACTGATCAACAGTGTTTTTTTGCGAAGCTGTTAATTCATTATCTGTATAGAGAACAAACCATTCTTCGTAGTTGTAGTGGGAAATGGGGGTTTCACCATTCACTTTTAATAATTCTTCTTTGCCGTCAAAAACAATAGCAGTATCAGGTTCCATTTTATATTGGAGCAGGGAATCAAGCTCTTCTTTCAGGTCGGGATTGTTTTGGAGAAACAGTTCCACCATGCGGCGATCTTCGCTGCCCAGTTCATTATCCATGTACAGGATAAAATACTCTTCGTAATTATGGCGGGTTATGCTCATGTTGTTCGTTGTCTGTTACTTGTTGTTCGGAAGATGGTTACCCATCATCTGACAGTGACTTATATTACATTTTCCATTTTTACTAAATATTCTTTCAATTGCACCCTTGCCCGGTGGAGGTAAACTTTTACCTGGCTGGGGTTCAGGTTCATGATCTGGCCTATTTCTTCATAACTGTATCCTTCATAGTCTTTCAGTAATACCAATGATTTTTGTGTTTCGCTTAACCGGTTCAGAGCCTCATCCAATATTTTTTTCAGGTTATTGGCCGGCTGGTTCTGCACTTTTGTTTCCGCACTGAATTCATCCCGCAGTTGTATCCGCTTCACTTTGCGGATATGGTCGATCATCTGGTGATAAGCAACGGTAAAAAGATAAGATTTACTTTTTTGATTATCTACTTCTTCCCGGTGGCGCCACATTTTTTCGAAGGCAGTTTGTACCACATCCCTTGCATCCTCCTCATGACGGAGGTTTTTCAGGATAAAGCGGTACACATTGTCTGCATACGCCGTTACACATTCATTGTATTCTCTTTCAGTCATACTACTTTGCTCTTTTCAGCGGTCCGCTGTTTGATCCCCTGGTTTTGGTCAGCCCATTACGGTCCAAAGCTTCGTAGTACAAGGTAAAAACAGCCGGGAAAGCAGGTAAAGGTAAATAGAGGTATCTGCTTTGAAAAGTAAAACGCCCCGCGGGCAATTAAGTTACACCGGGGGGCAATTATTTTTAAGTGCTGATACGTTGAAAATCAATACACTGGCGGGGTAATGAAAATAAATTGGCGGGAAAGGGTCTCATTTACCATTTCACTGCTGTTGCCACCTTTATCAGCACATTCTGGGGCAGCAGGGGTGATTTTTTTGCAACAAGTTGGTTTTTCAGCCACTACAGCCGGGGAAGATCCCAGTAAAAAAATACCGGCAGAGAGAAAAACAGCTATAAAAGCCAGTATGATCCAGTTTTTTCGTTGCATGGTGTTGGTTTTTGAATGGGACGAAAGTAGTTTCCCAAATGTTACAGCAAACCTAAAACTTCTTTCTTACCGGGGCAATACCGTTTTAAGGTGATTGTTGCTGCCCAAAACTGGGAGGGGAGATAGTGAATAGGGTTTCTGAAGGGTGAGTTACCATCTGAACGGCAACTTAGCGGCACACCGTATATTTGTCTTTAAACAAGTCCATATGAACGAAAAGCTGGTGCAACGCATTGCCAAAGAAGTAGAGGAAATAAAGTCATCAGGTCTGTATAAAACAGAAAGGGTGATCACCAGCCCGCAGGGTGCTGAGATCATTGTAAACGGAAAAACAGTACTGAATTTTTGTGCTAACAACTATCTTGGCTTGTCGAGCCACCCCAAAGTAATAGCTGCGGCCCATAAAGCCATAGATGAAAGAGGGTACGGCATGAGCAGTGTACGCTTCATCTGTGGTACACAGGATATTCATAAAGAACTGGAAGATAAGATCTCCGATTTTCTTGGTACAGAAGATACAATATTATATGCAGCGGCTTTTGATGCTAATGGAGGAGTATTTGAACCTCTTTTTAATGAGCAGGATGCTATCATCTCTGATGCGTTGAATCATGCTTCTATCATTGATGGCGTTCGTCTTTGTAAAGCACAGCGGTTTCGTTACGAGCATAATAATATGGATGACCTGGCCGCAAAACTGGCAGAAGCGGCGGATTGCAGAAGCCGGATCATTGTTACCGATGGTTCATTTAGCATGGACGGAACGATTGCTCAGCTGGATAAGATAGTGGAGCTGGCAGAGAAGTATGATGCCTGCATTATGATAGATGAATGCCATTCCTCCGGTTTCCTGGGCAGAACCGGCCGCGGCACCCACGAATACCGCGGGGTGATGGGAAAAATAGATATCATAACGGGTACTTTGGGAAAAGCCCTGGGTGGTGCATCCGGTGGCTTTACTTCCGGCAGAAAAGAAATTATTGATATGCTGCGGCAAAAGTCAAGGCCTTACTTATTCAGCAATACACTGGCACCATCAATTGTAGGAGCTTCCATTGCCGTGCTGGATATGCTCACCGAAACTACTGAACTCAGGGATAAACTGGAAAATAATACCCGGTATTTCCGCACAAAAATGACTGAGGCCGGCTTTGACATCAAGCCCGGCGACCATCCTATCGTACCTATTATGCTGTATGATGCTGTACTGGCACAAACGATGGCCGCCAAACTGTTGGATGAAGGCATTTATGTAATTGGTTTCTTCTTTCCGGTAGTGGCAAAGGGCCAGGCAAGAATAAGGGTACAGCTAAGTGCGGCACATGAGACAGCACACCTGGACAAAGCCATTGCGGCATTTACCAAGATCGGAAAAGAGCTGGGCGTACTGAAATAGGACTACGAATGTTTAAGTTCCTATTAATAAAAAAGACGTTCAGATTTTGAACGTCTTTTTTATTAATAGGAAGTCTTATTATTTAAACTTCAATTGTGCTGCAGCTGCCCTTAAAGCAGGAGCACCTACATGGTCTGCTTCCAGGTTTACCAGGAAACGGCCACCGGAAAAGAAAGTAACAGTACAGTCGTTAGATGTTTTGTCACAATGTTCAAACCCTTTTACACCATTGATCTCAATACTTTTGGTATACTCTTCTTCGCTTTCTTGTTGAAAATTCATCAGTCCCAAATATTGCATAGAATAAATACCTGCCCCACCTGGTCCGGCACAATCGTAGATGCTAAGTTTTACCTCAGTAGAGTCATTTAATTCATACTCACCGGTAGCCATGCTTGCACCGGCACTGGAGCTTACGTTGAAATCCTTTCTTTTGCCCCCCATCAGTGTTTCCGGAATAAGAGCTTTCAATTCATCAAGACTTAACGGGGTGAGCTTTCCGAGTTCATCCTTCATTTTTTCCATGTCCTCGGCTACATTTTTCATTTGGTTTACATCAATCGTTACTGCCCCTTTTCCATCTTCAGAGGGGATAGTGATCGTTTCTTTTGGCTTGTTATTATTGCAGGCGGTTATCAGCATGGCAGAAGCAGCCAGCAAAAGATAAAATCTTTTCATTGTTATAAGTTTTGAGGGCATAAAATTACTGTAATTAGTTTGTTTTGCATGAGTTAGCTTTTTGCAGGCTTCATACTAAAGAGTAAAAAATTAATCCTGCTGCTGGAGATTGCGTCTCAACTGCTATAGTGTTTTTACGATTCGTTGAACAAATACTGATCTTTCTTAAAAGATCTACAAAAAAAGAGCTGAAAAGTTATGAAAAGTAATTTCCCGGCACTATTTTCGTTACCTATCTACGATGGCATAAAACTCTACCCACCATTTTCCTCTGGAATTTCCTTAACTAATTTTTGACCCGTACGCTGTTGCTATGCGATAGCGATACCAACTTTTTAAAAAAGAGTATGAAAAAGTTTTTGCTATGCTTTGCCCTCGTGGCCACTGTTATGTTCGTTTTTAGTTCCTGCGCTGCTACCAAAAGGGATTGCCAGGGAAATAAGCATTACAAACAGAAAGGTGGTTTTTATATGTAAGGCATTTTCCCATTCAACATTATTTCAGTCCCGGCTATCACCGGGATTTTTTATTTTTAAAGCAAAAGCTATTGTATGCGGACCATTATTGTCTTGTTTTTCTCTTGTATCAGTTTCTTTTCTTTGAAAGCTCAGTCACATGCTTTTCCGAAAAGCTGGGAGGGGAATTGGAAAGGAGAATTAGAGTGGTATAGAACCGGACAGGCTGAGCCACAAAAAGTAAATATGGAGCTACGCATCCGCCCCACAGATAGCGCTAACACCTGGTCATGGCAGATCATTTATGGTAAAGAAACAATTGACAATCGGCCGTATAAACTTATACTAAAAGACACCAGTGGTACTCACTGGGTGATAGATGAAAACAACGGTATTGTACTTGATCAGTTCTGGGTAGCTAATAAATTAAGCGGTGCTTTTACAGTGATGAATAATACTATTGTCAATAACTATTGGATAGAGAATGATACACTGATGATCGAGTTCTACAGCATCAGTGCCAGGCCCATCGCTACCACCGGAAATGGAACGGAGGATAGCCCTTCGGTGAATAGTTACAAGATAGGCAGCTACCAAAAGGCGGTACTTACCCGGAATAAATAGGTGTCAGTTATTTTATTGTCGGGATCATACCACGGATGCCCATATCTACCACCTGCTCTCCTTTGCCAGGCTCCCAACGGCCGTCATTTACCACTTCTGTCCATTCAAAACTTTTGTTAGTGCTTAATGATACTTCGATAACTATGTCGGAGGTTTCATTGCCGGTGATCTTCAATTTGCCGGGAGCAAACGCAGCCGTTACCACACAAGAGCCGGCCGGTATAGGTGAGGTGGCAAATATCGGGTTGGGAACGGTGGTGGCACCAGCCGGAGCCTGCCCGGACGTAATATATGGATAGTTAATGCCTCCAAAATTTACAGTGGTCTCGAAGCCCCAGAAACCCTGTGCCTTATTGGCATTTACCGTAAGGGTTTGATTTTTTATTGTATGGTTTTTTATATAGCTGCGGTAACCAATAAAAGAAGCCACTGTGCCCGGGAAAGATTGCCTTATCGTAATGCCGCTTATCACGGTATCGATATAGTATTTCACTTCATAGTTCTGGTAAGCCAGGGACACCCGTAGCCATTCGTACTCACCTGCTGCAATATTTTTGAGTGGAATCGAAAAAAAGGTTTCATTATTTCCGGCAAAAGTTGATTTTTCAAAATCAATAGCCGTTGCTCCACCCACGGACGTTTCTGTGGCGTGATATAAAACTGCTCCGGCACCCAATGCTGTTAAGGCGCCGGGGGCCAACTCCACATAATGGGCACTCATTTTATTGAACAAAGGGCTTTGGCCTGCATTGCCAGGAGCTACGGCCTGTGGCTGACCTATATTGTTAAGCCTTGCCTGTGCCGAATCAAACTTAAATTTCAGTACCAGCTTAGCCTCTGATGTTCCTGTGTTTGTGGTTTCTTTCTGGCAACTGGTAAATATAGCAATGACAAAGACAGTCAAGACGAATATGAACCTGGTAATTTTTGGCATCCGGATTTTTTTTGTTTAACGAAACAGGAGGTTTAAAAATTGCCCTTTATTTTATCAAAGGCAAGCGGGGCAAAGACTTTGGGAGTACCTTTGAGCAAAATTTTTATCACAGATGAGACCCATTGTGTACCTTTTGCTGTTGGTTGTGTTAGTTCAGTCCTGCTCGCCTAATAATATCAAAGAAGATAAAAGCCTGAAGAAGTATTTTGATGAGAACAAAGTTGAAGGTTGTTTTGCCCTGATGAACAATGCTTCGGGAAAGTTTACAGTGCATAATTTCGGACGATACCGGGACAGTAGTTATACTCCTGCTTCCACTTTTAAGATCATCAATTCGCTGATCGGTTTGCAAACCGGCAAGATTGTAAATGACAGTATGGTCATTAAATGGGATGGGGTAAAACGCTGGAATGACGATTGGAATAAAGACATAAATATGTATGAAGCATTCAGGATATCTTCAGTGCCATATTACCAGGAAGTGGCGCGGCGTATCGGTAAAGAACAGATGCAGTACTGGCTCGACAGCCTGAAGTACGGAGCCAAAAGTGACACATCACTGTTTAAGATAAGCTCTGCAATTGATACTTTCTGGTTAGACAATACCCTGAAGGTTACACCCGACCAGGAATTGGGCGTAGTAAAGCAATTATATTTTAACCAGCTTCCTTTTTTCAAAACCTACCAGGAAACGGTGAAAAGAGCAATGCTCTTTGAGAATAATACCAACTATCGCCTGGGATATAAAACCGGCTGGGGATTCAAAGAGAATGGAGATCCGGTTGGCTGGATTGTGGGTTGGATAGAAGAGAATAACCACCCCTACTTTTTTGTATTGAATATAGAATCAAAAGACCGTAACATTGACATGAGGACGGTACGGATGAAGATACTGAAAGACATACTCGGGCAACTGGGTTTCTTTAAAGGTGAGATGTAGAAAATGATCCGGCAAACGGACAAGGTTTAAAATGAAAACAATTGCTGATCATTGGTTTGTTGGTTATTGGTTTGGTTTTTGCGTAATATTCAATTTTCATATTCACTCAGTTCCAAATTTTCAACTTGTCTTTTCAGTTTCAACATAAAGAATTCATTTGGTTATTTGCAGCACTGCTGTTGCTGGTCGCCCTTTTTATTGGCTTATCTACCTGGAAGAAAAAAGTAACTAAGCGGATCGGTGATCCCAAGCTGGTAAAGGCCCTTAACGGGAATTTCTCTTTAAAACTATTTACTGTAAAATTTATATTCTTTTCAGCCGCATTTGCCCTCGGCATTGTGGCGGTGATGAATCCCCGAAAGCCGGGTGCAAGCAGCAACATTACCCGCAAAGGAATTGATGTCGCTATAGCGATAGACGTAAGTAATAGTATGCTGGCGGCCGACCTGGCGCCCAACCGGCTGGAAAGGGCCAAGCAGTTTGTCAATAAGCTAATGAACGAAATGCCTGACGACAGGATTGCGCTGGTTTTATTTGCCGGCAAAGCTTATTTACAAATGCCCCTGACACTGGATCATGGTGCTGCCCGTATGTTTGTGAGTACTGCCAGCCCTGTTGCGGTACCGCAACAAGGTACGGTAATAACTGATGCGCTGATGATGAGTGCCAATGTATTTAACAGTACTGAGAAAAGATTTAAAACTGTGATTCTTATCTCCGATGGTGAAGAGCATGAGGAAAGTGCCGTTAAGGCTGCTGCTGAACTGGCAGAGCAGGGTGTAATGATCAACACCATAGGTGTTGGGTCACCGGATGGTACGGAGATCATTGATCCGGCAACAGGTTTTGCCAAAAAGGACGAAGCAGGCAATACCGTTATTTCAAAATTGAATGAAGAAACACTCAAACAGATCGCAGCGGAAACAAATGGTATCTATATTCGCCTGCAAAGCAGTGACGAGGCCGTATCAGTTATTAAAGGCCAATTAGCACAAATAGATAAAAAAGCATTCGGTGATGTGTCGCAGATCAATTTCCGCACCTGGTATTTCTGGTTTGCTGCAGGCATGCTGTTATTGTTGATAATTGAAACGTTTATACCGGAAAGACGCCGTTTAATGCAAAACATGCAAGCATGAGAGGATTGTTGACGATACTTCTATTAACAGGCTCAATGGCAGTGCAGGCACAATCTGCAGAAAAGTTTATTCAGCAAGGCAATGATCTCTACCGCCAGCAACAATTTGAAAAGGCGGGGATTGAGTATAATAAAGCACTAAAACAAGAGCCAGACAACGCAACAGCAAAACTCAACCTGGGCAATTCATTGCAAAAAATGGGTAAAGAAGAGGAGGCCATACAGTTATTTTCAGAAGTGGCAGGTGGTGAAGGGGATAAAAGTATTAAAGCCAGGGCTTTTTATAATAAGGGTGCTGTCCTTAGTAAACAAAAGAAACTGGAAGAAAGCATTGAGGCGTATAAAAACGCTTTGCGCCTGAACCCCGCTGATAAAGAGGCCAGAGAAAACCTTCAAAAAGCATTGCTGGAACAAAAAAAGAAAAACCCTCCCAAAAAGAAAGATGACCAGCAAAAGAAAAAGAAAGAACAGGAGCAGCAAAAGAAACAACAGCAACAGCCAAAGATGAGCCAGAAAGAAGCGGAGCAGCGTCTCAAGCTGCTGGAGCAAAAGGAAAAGGATATAAAACAGCAAATGCAAAAAGCAAAAGCCACCGGTGGCGGATCGAAGCCTAAAGATTGGTGATAAAGTCCGGGAATTAGCAACTATAGAAAGGAGAGACTGTCCTCACTCTCTGAAATAAACAATTACTTCCTTTAGTTCGCTAAATTTGCACAGTATCTAAATTTCACATCTGCCAATGCAATTTTACTGCGAATCACTTACAGCATATCAGCGGCTTAAAACAAGAGAGGTCAGAATTGGTGACTTGTTGCTGGGAGGTTTGAATCCGATCCGGGTACAAACCATGACAACGACCGATACCATGGACACCATGGCCACAGTAGAGCAAAGTATCCGCTGCATTGAGGCGGGCTCAGAACTGATCCGTATTACAGCCCCTTCCAAAAACGAAGCAGAGAATCTACTGAATATAAAAAATGAGCTCCGCAAACGGGGATACAACACACCTATTATTGCTGATATCCATTTTACCCCTAATGCTGCTGAAATAGCAGCCCGTATCATCGAGAAAGTTAGGGTGAACCCCGGCAATTACGTAGATAAGAAGAAGTTTGAACAAATAGAATATACCGATGCGGAGTATGCAGAAGAGATTGAGCGGATAAGAGACCGTTTCACCCCGCTGGTGAAGATTTGTAAAGAACATGGTACTGCGATGCGTATTGGCACCAATCATGGCTCTCTGAGCGATCGTATCATGAGCCGCTATGGCGATACCCCAATGGGAATGGTGGAAAGTGCTATGGAATTTTTGCGGATAGCCAGAAATGAAACATATCATAACATAATACTGAGTATGAAGAGCAGTAACCCACAGGTAATGGTGCAAGCCTACCGGTTACTGATCAAGACAATGGCAGATGAGTTTGGCGAATGTTACCCGCTGCACCTGGGTGTAACAGAGGCCGGTGATGGGGAAGATGGAAGAATAAAATCAGCCGTAGGTATTGGTACGTTGCTGGAAGATGGTATTGGAGATACGATCCGTGTCTCACTCACAGAAGATCCCGAGTTTGAAATACCCGTGTGTAAGGACCTGGTGAAGAGGTACGAAGCCAGAAGCCAGAAGTCTGAAGCCGGAACAGACAACCTCAAAGAAGAAATAGTGTTGGCCCAGGCATCAGCACTCAAAATTCCATACAATCCATTCGAGTACAAAAGAAGAGAAACTTTTGCCATAGACAATATCGGTGGTAAGCAGGTACCGGTTGTAGTGGCAGATATGAGTAAAGTAGAAAAGATAACTCCTGCACATTTGCAAAGCATTGGTTATACCTATGATGCGGCTACTGATAAATGGACAATTGGGGACGCTGCTGCCGATTATATTTTCACCGGGCATCAACTCCTTGATTTTGCACTACCCGGCACGTTGAAAGTGATCACATATCCTGCTGCATGGGAATTAGCGACTGATAAAGGAAAATACCTGCCCATATTCAGCGATAGTGGATTTGCAGTTGCTGAACAGATAAGTGACCGGTTGAATTTTGTCATGATCGACTGTTATAGTGATACAACGATAGTAAATGATGACACATTCTTGGACAAGCTGGCAAATGACCCCAGGGTTGTTCTTTGCCTGAGCTCAAAAAACGTCAACGCTATGCAGTCTGTACGGCGGATGTTTATTACTCTGATGAGCAAGGGTATCAAAAACCCGGTGGTATTAATTACTGACAGCAATTGGCAAACACCCGACGAACACCTCATTCACTTTGCTACAGAAACCGGAGCCTTGTGCCTTGAAGGAATGGGTGATGGTATTTGCCTGGGGTATAGCAGTAAATCAAAATTGGAAAACATTAAATCAACCGGGCGCACCTACCTGGAAGTAAAAGACATCTACCAGTTTACCAATAATACCGCTTTCAGTATTTTACAGGCTACCCGTACAAGAATTTCCAAGACAGAGTATATCAGTTGCCCAAGCTGTGGCCGTACCTTATTTGATCTGCAGGAAACCACAGCGAAGATACGGGCAGTAACTAACCACTTGAAAGGAGTAAAGATCGCCATCATGGGCTGTATAGTAAACGGTCCGGGTGAAATGGCCGATGCAGATTTTGGATACGTAGGCAGCGGGCCGGGTAAGATCACTTTATACAAAGGCAAAGACGTAGTGAAGAAAAATGTGAACAGCGAAGTGGCAGTGAAAGAATTGATAGAACTAATAAAGGAGAATGGTGCCTGGGTAGATGCATAAATTCCGATGAAAGAAAAACACTGGATATTATTATTTGTACTTGTACTGGGCGGCCATATTACCAGTATGCAGGTACGTAATGAAGAGCTGCAAATGGTCTTCAAGCCTCTTATTATGACGGTGCTGATCGGCTATTTTGATTCCCGCATCAGTTCCATTACAAGAGGATTGGCAAAATGGGTATTGTTTGCAATGCTCTTTTCCATGATGGGTGATGTATTGCTGTTGTTTGCAGACAGAAATGAGTTGTTCTTCCTTTTGGGGTTATCTTCTTTTTTGCTGGCGCATATCTTTTATATTATTTTCTTTCACCGGGTAAAGGGGATGGAGAAAGTGCAAAGTAAGGGATGGACTTTCGCCATAGTGGCCGTATATTATGCAGGGCTAATTTACCTGCTGGCGCCTTACCTGAAGGATATGAAAGTGCCGGTACTGGTGTATGGGATTGTTATCAGTACAATGTTCATGCTGGCCATGCACATGTTGTATATCAGAAATAAAATAGCAGGTAAGTGGATGATGACAGGTGCTCTTCTCTTTGTTATTTCAGACTCAGTGCTGGCGGTCAATAAATTTTATCAACCATTTGATATGGCGGGTGTTATCATTATGCTTACATATGGCGCTGCGCAGTTTTCTATTATAAAAGGGGCAGCGGATTATTTAACTACTGACTCGTAAGAATCTCAATATGCAACAAACAGATTTCCTTGTAATTGGCTCAGGTATTGCCGGGCTCACCTATGCCCTGAAAGTGGCGAACGAGTTTCCTGATAAGAAAGTATTGGTAATGACAAAAGCCACCGCCGATGAAACCAATACCAAATATGCCCAGGGTGGGATAGCCGTGGTAAATGATATGGAGAACGATAGCTTTGAAAAACATATTGAAGATACCCTGGTGGCTGGTGATGGATTGTGCAATGAAAAAGTAGTGGAGATAGTGGTAAAGGAAGGCCCGGACAGGGTGCAGGAGATCATAGACTGGGGTGCCAAGTTTGACAAAGAAGAAGATGGTGATTATAAAAGAGGAAAAGAGGGAGGACATTCTGAGTTTCGGATATTGCATCATAAGGATGTAACAGGCCGTGAAATGGAACGGGCCCTTATAGATGCCGTTGCAGCACAAAAGAATATCGAATTCATCAAGCATTGCTTTGTGGTGGACATCATCACCCAGCACCATTTAGGTTACCTGGTAAATAAAGCCACACCGGATGTGGAATGTTATGGAGTCTATGTATTAAATCTTGAAACGAATAAGATCGAGAAGATACTGGCCAATATCACTTTGCTGGCCACCGGTGGTAATGGACAGGTGTACCGCACTACTACTAACCCATCAATAGCCACCGGCGATGGAGTGGCGATGGTGTACCGGGCAAAAGGCAGGGTGGAGAACATGGAGTTTATCCAGTTTCATCCAACTGCTTTGTATGAACCAGGTGTGAAGGGACAGGCCTTTTTAATAACAGAAGCCGTTCGGGGTGATGGGGGTATTTTACGAAATAAGGATGGCGAAGCTTTTATGGAGCGCTATGATGAACGCAGGGACCTGGCTCCGCGGGATATTGTGGCCAGGGCCATAGACAGCGAGATGAAACGAACCGGTACAGAACATGTGTGGCTGGACTGCCGTCATTTTGGCAAGGAAAAATTCACCGAGCATTTCCCTAATATTTATGAGAAGTGCCTGTCAATTGGCATAGATATCACCAAACACATGATACCGGTTTCTCCGGCAGCACACTATAGTTGCGGCGGTATTAAAACAGATGAGTGGGGGCGAAGCTCCATCCGAAATTTATATGCCTGTGGAGAATGTGCTTCTACAGGTTTGCATGGCGCCAACAGGCTGGCAAGTAATTCATTATTGGAAGCAATGGTGTTTGCACACCGGTGTTTTATGGATACCATTGTCAAAGTGGCTGCTTATTCGAAAGCCCCCTCTATTGGAGTGGGTTTGGGGGAGGTTAGGAATGGAGCGGCTGTTCCCGATTGGAATGCCACCGGCACGACTGAACCGAAAGAAATGATCCTGATCACTCAAAGTCTGAAAGAATTGCAGCAGGTGATGAGTGATTATGTGGGGATAGTAAGGAATGATATTCGTTTACAACGGGCTTTGCGCCGACTTGACCTCTTGTGGGAGGAAACAGAACAATTGTATGAAAGCAGCACCCTGTCACCACAACTGCTGGAGCTGCGCAATATGATCACTGTCGGCTACCTGATCGTAAAAGGGGCCAGCTTCCGCAA
>JAEUVL010000924.1 GCA_016786965.1 Chitinophagaceae bacterium | reverse complement strand
CAATAATCACTGATCTCATCTTTTTCGCTGGTGCTGTTCATATTTCGAAACAGCAGGCTGTTATGATTATGCAGATCAGAATACACATAATGCCGGTTGATCTTGAAGAAAGGCGTTACCCCTATGGTTACATCTTTCATGCCGATCAGATTTTGGATATGATTTTCCAGGTCGGCGTAGGCTGTTGCTTCCGGGAGGGCATTAATATCAAGCAGCCGGTTCTTCATTTCTGCTATGACTGCCTGTTCGGTTACATCATTGATGCGGATAACGGTCAGTCCTTCAAATACGAATTTGTCCAACGGTATCTGCACCATCAGTTCATCCAGTGACAGAATGCGGTTGAATACCTGGTCCAGCATGCTATCGGGCATCTTTGGCATTTCGCCAATGGGCTGTACATCTATAAACCGGCCATCTAATCTCAGTTCCATGTACCTGGTAAGACCGGTGGCATTGTCTAAAAAGGGATAAACAGAGCGGGAGGTTTCGGGGCTGTTATAGCCCATATATTTTTTTAGAATAAGCCCGTACGCAAAGTGCAGTTTTTCCCGGTTGATATCATGCTTGGCCGGGTTGTCTTTTATAATGATCTCATTGGAGCCCGGCTTTAGCAGAATTTCCTTAAACAGGGGAGAAGCATATACAGCCTGGTTCTTAAAGGGGAACAGGATGCCGTACATATAGTTGGCAGTAGTGGGGGGAAATACAGCTGACAACAGTTCTTCTATCAATTCTTTATGGGGTTGCAAAATGTCGAGATGACTGATGGTTTGCATCAGGTGGGGGTAGCGGTCAAACTCTTCTACCACATGGCCGTATAGTTTTTGCATACCAGGATTGCCTTCGGCAATATTCTTCTTCAGCGCTGTTACCAGCGGCCGGAAAGACAGGCGGCTGTTGAACAGGGATTCGTCCAGGTTGAAAGCACTGTTTTGCATGTTGTTAAGGTTAAAATGGTCGGTTAGCTGGTTGTAACAAAGCTACTAAATCTGATTTTCTTACTGA
>JAEUVL010000911.1 GCA_016786965.1 Chitinophagaceae bacterium | reverse complement strand
CCCGGATCAACCGGTACGTATGCGGGTTTGTCCAAAGACAATCTCAGTGTAATTGGAACAGGTGGCAATGGCGGTTCATTGGTAATGGCAACCGGTGACGGGGTTTCTCCGGTGATTATTGCTGCCGGTGCAGGTGAACAAATGCGTATTACAGCCGATAGTAAAGTGGGGATAGGCACCAGCACTCCGGCAAACAACCTACATGTACACGATGCACTGGCAAACCAGGATGCCAGTATTGTACTTACCAATAACCTTACAGGTACAAATCCCTTACGGGGCGGCAGATTCAGGTTCCTAAACAGCGATTTGATAATATTTAATTATGAAGCAACCGGTAAAATCCAATTCAATACAGCCTTTAATACCCGGATGACGATTGATGCTCTGGGCAATGTGGGCATTGGAACTACCGCCCCAAATCATAAACTGGATATTGCCCAAACAGGTAATAATACAACTGGCATCAACGTAACTGTCGCTAATGGTTATGAAAATACTTTTGGTATTCTTGTTCGAAATTTTAACCAGACTGGTTTATCGTTTCAGCCTGCAATCGGGCTTTATGCGATTACCGGCAACGGAAGTGTATCTTTTTCCCCCACCAGTAATTATGGAGTGATAGGTGAAAGCAAAAATTCGTCAAACGGTATTGGAGTTGTTGGTGTCAGCAATTCTCCTTCTCCCGGTGTTTTTGAGGCTGGAATATTAGGGCTAAACTTCAGTACTGCTGCATCGGCCTACGGAATCATCGGATTCTCCAGTGGCAGTTCGGGAGCAGGCACAGTCGGATCAACCGCCAATGCCACGGCGGGTCTTTTAGGCTATGCCTATAATACCAGTACCGGTCCGGCTATCAAATCAACCTCTATAGCAGGCAGCTCACAAATAGGCTTAGAGCTGGAAAATGGTTTCATCAAAGTATCCGGCGCCAACCGTACTGTTTTTCAACACCAGGCTACTGCGGGAAATACATCCGCAAACGAAACTGTAATTCCCAACACAACATTTGCCAATAATGCCACAGACTTACTGATAATAACACCCTTTTGGGATGGTGTTTATTTAAATGCACCAATTGGTGTT
>JAEUVL010000910.1 GCA_016786965.1 Chitinophagaceae bacterium | reverse complement strand
CCCGGATCAACCGGTACGTATGCGGGTTTGTCCAAAGACAATCTCAGTGTAATTGGAACAGGTGGCAATGGCGGTTCATTGGTAATGGCAACCGGTGACGGGGTTTCTCCGGTGATTATTGCTGCCGGTGCAGGTGAACAAGTGCGTATTACAGCAGATAGCAAAGTAGGAATAGGCACTAGCACTCCGGCAAACAAACTACATGTACATGATGCACTGGCAAACCAGGACGCCAGTATTGTACTTACCAATAACCTTACAGGTACAAATCCCTTACGTGGCGGCAGATTCAGGTTATTAAACAGCGATTTAATAATATCTAATTATGAAGCAACCGGTAAAATCCAGTTCAACACAGCGTTTAATACCCGGATGATAATTGATGCTGTGGGCAATGTAGGTATTGGCACTACTTCTCCATCTAGCCCGTTACATGTAGTAACCACGGGAAGCATAAATGGTGTAAGAGTGGAAAACAGTAACAGTATAGCTTTAGGCATATTTTCAACTGTATCAGGTACTACAGAAACAGTGGCTTTATCTGGTAATTCTTTAAACAATTCAGATGGTACTAATACTTCTGTAGCTGTACATGGCAGATCAGGTTCCGGTGGACTATTTCTTACTCAAACTTCCAATTACGGAGTAAAAGGTGAAAGCCTGAATACCAGCAGGGGGGTAGGTGTATTTGGAGGAAGTAATTCCGGCTCAACCAATTTAGTTGAAGCGGCGGTAATTGGTCTGAACTGGAGTGCTGGTAGTAATGCTTATGGAATAATTGGTAAATCATTCGGCACAACGGGTGCGGGTACGGTAGGTCATACAGAAAATGCTACGGCAGGGCTTTTAGGCTATGCTCATAGCACCAGCACCGGCCCGGCTATTAAAGCGACATCGCTGGCCGGCTCTTCACAAATTGGATTGGAACTGGAAAATAATACCATCAAAGTTTCTGGCACAAGCCGTGCAGTATTTCAACACCAGGCTACTGCGGGAAATACATCCGCAAACGAAACTGTAATTCCCAACACAACATTTGCCAATAATGCCACAGACTTACTGATAATAACACCCTTTTGGGATGGTGTTTATTTAAATGCACCAATTGGTGTT
>JAEUVL010000516.1 GCA_016786965.1 Chitinophagaceae bacterium | reverse complement strand
TGCAACCTACTCCATCGGGCAGCTACCAAATCATTGCCGGTAATGGCGGCAGCCCTTATGAGCACAAGGCAGAAAAGGATACGGCCCGCCAGTTCTTTGGCTATACGATCGTGTATGTAATGAAGAACGGGCAGGTACAGTTGCAGAGCATGGGACGTTCTGTGCCGTACAAGAACTACCTGGAGTCTGTTCCGGCCAATGTGCCTACCACCGTAAGGGATAACGTGAATATAAGCTGGGGCACCAATGCTGGTACCTGGATACCCAATGGACAGTAAACGTTAAACTATCTGCAAAACAGCCTTTGCTGTATTGTGGAAACCATTCCTAAGCCGCATCTTGTGACAAACTATCGCTATGCAACTACTCTTTAAACCACTGGCCGTGGTGTCATTGGTCTCCCTCCTTAGTTTTTCCCCTGCAGTTCAAAAAAGTAAACCCGTCGCCGGTAACAAACCCACCCCCAAGATACAGGTGGCCATTTTGCTGGATGTAAGCGGCAGTATGGAAGGACTGATACAACAGGCGAAAGAACAACTCTGGAATATGGTGACGACGCTGGGCAAAGCGAAGTGTACCGACCAGGCACAACCACAAGTGGAACTGGCTTTATACGAATATGGCCGCACCACCAATGATGCTGCCAAAGGCTATGTAAAACAACTGAGCCCTTTTACCAATGACCTGGATGAGGTATCGAAGATCCTGTTCGGTCTGAAAACAGATGGCGGCGCTGAGTATTGCGGGCAGGTGATCTTTACTTCTATTGATGAACTGAAATGGGAAACGGGCACGGATCATTATAAAGTGATCTTTATTGCGGGTAATGAAGATTTTTTACAGGGCAACCTGCATTATACCAAAGCCTGTAACAATGCCCGGGAGAAAGGAGTGATCGTAAACACTCTTTACTGCGGCAGCTATGAGAGAGGGATCGCTGAGCACTGGAACCTGCTGGGTGAATGCGGCAATGGCAGTTTTACCAATATTGACCATAATGCGAAAGAACCGGATATCTACACCCCTTATGATACTACGCTGATGGTGCTGAACCAACAACTGAACAATACTTATATCGGCTATGGCGCTATGGGGATTGCTAATGCCACCAGGCAGCAGGAACA
>JAEUVL010000878.1 GCA_016786965.1 Chitinophagaceae bacterium | reverse complement strand
GCATACACAGGGTTCATGGCCTTGAGCCGGTACACCTGGTAGTAAAATATATCCCTGATGAATCCGGTGGATAAAGAAAAGGCGGGGGCCGCCATTGTTTCCTGTCCCGTGGTATGATCGAACAGCACATTGAGCAAGGGTATGATCAATGCAAACTGGAAAACACTGAATATGACCGCCAGTATGGTGAAGATGAAAAAGGGCGGCACAAACCACCGGAAGGGACGGGCATAAGCGAGGAGGCGTCTGTAAACTTTCATTGCAGCGCTAAAGTTATTTAATATAATGACCGGTACACATCCAGGTACTGCCTGGCGGACTTATGCCAGTTGAAACTGAGGCCCCGTTCTCTTATTTTCTGCTGAAATCCATTAGCAGTGTATTTTTCCATGCCGATGTTGAATACCTGCTGCATATGGTCTGAATCGAAATCGTTGAAATAAAATGACACATCACCACCAATTTCCGGCAGGGCTGTTTTATCAGACAAAAACAAAGGCTTGCCGCAACTCATTGCTTCTACTACGGGCAATCCAAAACCTTCTGATATGGAGGGGAAAGCAAAGGCCCGGCAATTATTGAAATACCATGATTTTTCCTGCTCTGTCACCCGGCCGAGCAAATGCACATTATCGGCCACACCCAACTCTTTCGATTGCTTATGCAGGTAGGACAGGTAATTATCATCATCATATTTGCCAGCGATGAGCAATTCCATCGTATTGTTTTTTAGCAATGGAAGCAACACATGAAAATTTTTCTTGCGATGGATAACGCCAATAGAAAACAGGAACGGTTTGCGGGGTTTGTATGAACGGGCTGTAAGTTCCGGCTTTACCAGCAGGTTAGTCCCGTTATGTATCACGTACAGGGGTTTGTTTTTCAGGTCGCAATGCTGCAGCACATCTTTCTTGCTGAATTCAGATATACAAATAATGGCATCGGCACGGTTAATGAGTCCCTGGAGGTAGCTGAGGTACTTCTGCTTTTTAGCAGGCGATTTCTTTTCGTCGTATAAAAAATTCAGGTCGTGTATGGACAGTACCACCCTGATCTTTTTATTGAGCAGGGGCATGTAATGGGTATTTTGGTAGGTGGCATGCCAGATATCGAAAGAATGGAAAGAAGGCAGTACAAATTTGTGCAGTGGGTTTTGTGTAAGATGATTGGCCCTGCTGTACGACCAGTCCTGTTCGCCCGGAGGTGTGTAAAAATACAGTTGCTCCTGCTGCAGGGCAATGTTCTTCTCCAGGTATTGGCCCAGGTTCAGGCAATAGTGGTACAGGCCTGTATCAGGATACTTCATTCTTTCGCAGTCAAAAACTATTTTTTTCATGCTCAGTTCAACGGGGTTTGCGATGCTCTGACACAGTGTATTACCAGCAATAAAAAAGGGCCGTGGAATATGGCAGGTCAACAATATTCATGCCTCCTGCCACATCACTCTTTTATTGGTGTGTGCCGGCAGGCTAAAAGTAACCTTTGCGGAATAAATTTTGGGGGCTGGCTTAAATAAAGGTCAATTGCCGGGTACATTTGTACCGGTGGTGGTTACCTACAGGTGTATTAACCGATTTGCTATCAATTTTCAGCAGTATGAGCAGGATAATTCTCGATTGTGACTTAATGAAGCACCGCGACTCTGGTCTGTACCACTATTGTCTGAACCTCGGCAACTATGTAAACAGGGAGCTGAAAGAGCAACACACGGATACCATTTCCTTTTATGTTCCCAAAGCGGAGGTCAATGCGTTTGAAAAAGGGACCCATTGCATTGCAGAGAAAAAATGGCATCACCAGTTCTTCCGTCCTTTTTTATTGAATTGTGATATCTGGCATGCGCCATTTCAATCCGGGCGGATCTTGCCGCGGCATACAAACAGGAAAATAAAGATATTATTGACCATTCATGATCTGAACTGCCTGTATGAAGATAAAACGGCGAAGGAACGGAGACTGAGCCTGCAGCATACGCAAAAACTGATCGACAGGGCAGATGCAGTAGTTTGTATTTCTCATCATTGCAAAAAAGATGTAACGGAAAACCTGGACACGGGCAATAAGCCGCTGTATGTCATTCATAATGGCACTCATAATGTGAACACGCCACCGAAAAACCCAACAGGGTATAAACCGGCATATCCATTTTTATTTGCCATGGGTTATGTGAACAGGAAGAAGAACTTTCATACCCTGGTGTCTTTACTGCAGCACTCGCAAATGGAACTGGTGATAGCGGGTAAACTGGACGAACCCGATTATATAGCGGCCATGAAGCAGGAAGCAGAGAAACTGGGTGTAAAGGACAGGCTGAAGATACTGGGCCCTGTTCCGGAAGAGGATAAAGCCTGGTATTTCAGCAATTGCCAGGCCTTTGCACTGCCTTCTTTAGCAGAAGGTTTTGGCGCTCCGGTGGTGGAAGCGATGGCATTTGGGAAGCCGGTATTTCTGTCTGCCCGTACATCCCTGCCGGAAATTGGCGGCGAAGTGGCTTTTTATTTCAACAGTTTTGAAGCAGGCCATATGCAGCAGGTCTTTGCACAGGGGATGGCAGAGTACAATAAGAATGGTCTTGCCAGGCGCATCATGCAGCGGGGTAATGAGTTCAGCTGGCAGGAAAAGGCCAAAGAGTATATAAAAGTGTATCAGTCCATGGCAACTTAAAATCCAATAGCATGATAGCAGAAGAAGTAAAAAGAAAATGGAATAGCCAGTTAACAACAGATTTTGGCAAACGCCGCTCGGAGCTTTGCAAAGCCAAAGATTTTTACAGTAGCTGGTATAAGCGGTGGTGTGTTGAACTGAAAGAAGAACCCAATCTTCACCGGAAACAATGGGAGTTCGTTTTTATCATGCAGGCTTTATGGGAGAGGGGTTGTATTGCCAAAGGCAAAAGAGGATTGGTATTCGCCGTAGGCACTGAGCCGTTACCATCTGTGTTTGCCAATTACGGCTGCGATATACTGGCTACCGACATTTTACCGGAGGAAGGAATAGCTAAAGGATGGGATAACAGCAACCAATTATGCCTTGGCCTGGATTCTTTGTATAAATGCGATATCTGCGACAGGGACACTTTTTACAAAAGGGTGGAATACCTGGCTGTGGACATGAACCATATCCCGGCAGAGCTCAGAAATTATGATTTTAACTGGAGCAGTTGCTCCTTTGAGCACCTGGGTACCATAGAAAAGGGAGCTGCCTTTTTAAAGAACCAGCTAAAGACACTGAAACCGGGGGGATGGGCAGTACATACCACAGAATACAATATTTCCTCCAACGATGAAACACAGGATAACAATGATACCGTGATATACCGCCAGCGGGATATTGAACAGGTCGTTCAGGAACTCCGCAATGAAGGGCATTTTGTGGAAGAGCTGGATTATTCGCTGGGCGGGCTGCCGGAAGATTTCCAGGTGGATATTCAGCCGCACCAGCAAAAAGTGCATGTCAAACTTCAGGTTGACAAGTATGTGGTCACTTCTATCGGGCTTATTATCAGGAAAAAAAGCGCCTGACCCGGCGGCTTCCTGCCCATTACCGGGTGGGATCACATTCCCCAATCTCCTTTTTTTATCCCGGAGGTCTTGTTGGCATACCAGCTTTCCGGTCTGCTTTCCACGGCTTTTCCCCAACCTGGAAATCCCCGATTTTTTCCCCAAGGAATTCCTTTGCAACTAATTGGCAAATTACCCCTGCCCCCTTACCTTTGCGGCCTGAAAAAGAAGCTGGTTGTTGGTCATTAGTCACTTGTAAAGTCTTCAGAAAAAGAAAGACTCTGCTAAGCGGGGATAACCAAAAACCAGAAACTAAAAACCAGAAACAAGCAATATGGCAAATACAGGCAAAGTAAAACAGGTTATCGGCGCCGTAATCGACGTGCAGTTTGACGGCAAACTCCCCGAGATCTACAACTCATTGGAACTTAAAAGAGAAAATGGCGACATCCTGGTACTGGAAGTACAGCAGCACCTGGGTGAAGACAGCGTTCGTACCATCGCTATGGACGGTACCGAAGGTATTCAGCGTGGAATGGAGGTAGTGGATACCGGTATCGCTATTGCCATGCCTGTGGGTGATGCTATTAAAGGCCGCCTGTTCAACGTAACCGGCGATCCTATTGATGGTTTGCCAGCTGTATCAAAAGTGGGAGGTCGTCCCATCCATGCTCATCCGCCTGCCTTTGAAAACCTGAGTACGGCGAGTGAAGTGCTTTTCACTGGTATCAAAGTTATCGACCTTATCGAGCCTTATTCCAAAGGAGGTAAGATCGGGTTGTTTGGTGGAGCCGGTGTGGGTAAAACCGTATTGATCCAGGAATTGATCAACAATATCGCAAAAGCATATGCCGGTGTATCCGTGTTTGCCGGTGTGGGAGAAAGGACCCGTGAAGGTAATGACCTGATGAGAGAGATGATCGAAGCAGGCATTATGAAATATGGTGATGCCTTCAAACACAGCATGGAAGAAGGTGGCTGGGACCTGAGCAAAGTGGATATGAAAGAACTGGCCGACTCCAAAGCCACTTTCGTATTCGGACAAATGAATGAACCTCCCGGTGCCCGTGCAAGGGTGGCCCTCTCCGGTCTTACTATTGCAGAATACTATCGTGATGGAGATGGTACCGGCAAGGGCCGTGACATCCTCTTCTTCGTGGATAATATCTTCCGTTTCACCCAGGCCGGTTCTGAGGTATCAGCCCTGTTGGGCCGTATGCCTTCAGCGGTGGGTTATCAGCCTACACTGGCTACTGAAATGGGTATCATGCAGGAACGCATCACTTCTACAAAAAATGGTTCTATCACATCGGTGCAGGCGGTTTATGTACCTGCGGATGACCTGACTGACCCTGCTCCTGC
>JAEUVL010000835.1 GCA_016786965.1 Chitinophagaceae bacterium | reverse complement strand
AATAAGTTCCGTGCCGGTAATTTCAGTGGGTGTTTCCACGCCGGCAAAATGATTTTGTTTCCACCCGGTACCATTGGCATACACGTTGATGATCTGGTAACCCATCACTTCAATATCTGTACGGGCGGCTTTATTATTGATTAGTTGCGTGGTAATGGGCATATCCACACTTTGCTGTGTAACGGTGCCGGTCATTTTGGCGCTGGTTACTTTATTAAAGGCATCAAGGCCACCGAGAGCGGCTGAATATTTTTGAATCACTTCATCAACGGTTTGGGCAGATGTGGTAAGGACTGCAAAGCTGAAAATAGCCGTTAGAATTTGCTTCATAAATGATTATTTTTTAGCGGTCAAAGGTAATGATTTTGCTTTTAGTCGGTATTTACCCCGTTTTGGTTGGCAATCCTGTTATATAAATTACTTGTAGTATATGTATATTTAATGCTATTACCGCTCCTTTGACCAAACAACGGATACATAAACTATTGCGGATCGGCATCAGCATTATCTACCTCCTTTTATTAACAGTGCCTTACAGTGCTGTGTTATACCCGGGCAAGGAAGGACTGAATGACGACGGCTGGCAATATGTTTATGTGATATGCGACCTGGAACTGTTGCTCTTTTTCCTGCCTTTTGCGGTTTGCTGGTTCTTGTATCTATTTGTTTCCAATGGGTGGTTGAAAAAGCTGCTGCGTATAGCGTTGTTGTTGTTAGGGGTCATTTATCTTTTTATGTCCTTTTCGGCAATGACTGTCATTGCACAAGATCTCCAGCCGGGTTATGGGGTCCTGCTGGCCGCTGCCCTGTTTCCGCGGCTTGTCGTATTATTTATTAATGACTATAACCTGGGATTGCAGCATCGACAGCGCTGCGATGATGCTTCGCAGAAAAAAATCCCGCTCCAGTATCGGAGCGGGAATGAATAATAAGCAATTGGTGTTGGAGATTTATGGAAATATACCCAGTTCTGCATAGCTGGTGCCCACCTTATTGATGGCCACAACATATGCTGCGGTACGCATATCGGGTATTTCAGGGTTTGCTTTCCAGGCATTCATG
>JAEUVL010000800.1 GCA_016786965.1 Chitinophagaceae bacterium | reverse complement strand
TTTCCCTTCACTTGAATTTGGATTATACTGTCCATCATTAAAATAAATATCATTGCCAACTGTAAAGGCTTTAGCACTCAGTTCCCTGTTCAGTTGCACGGATTCATGGCCGGTATGGATTTTTACATCGCTGAAATCTGTGCCAAATCTGCTTTGCATAAAAGAAAGAGTATGGCCGTCCATATTGCTTCCACTGCCACGGCTGGAATTAATTTGAGAGGTAATGGTATCGGAAGCAACTGCGCCAGGTGATGTTTCTTTTCTTTGGATAAAAGACGCTAATGGTTTTCGTTGCACTTTATATTCTTCCTCACATTGGCTGCATTTGCGCTGGATAAAATTTTGCTCCGGCATCCGCATGATGGTATCGGCCATGGCATCGGCTTCCTTTTCTAAAGGGTCATCCGGTGAACCGATAGAAAGTTTGCATTGAATTAATAATGATTGCGAAAGCTCAGTACCCGTTTCGCTTTGCAACTGTTCCTGAACAGGCAATACATCTTTGACTGCTGCAAGCGACGCAACAGGCCCAGGAGTTGATATGGATGAATGACTTAACAAGTAAGTTTAAAAATCTCAGTTATACAAGAGCATTTGATCAGGGGCCCGCTGAATGTGCCTTATGAAAGAGATAAACCAAAACCATTCTTGCCGGGTTAACTGATCCGGAAGTGCTGGTACCAGGGACAACGGTCGTCTGGTCAGGATAAAAACGGGGACCACTTCCTACTGTCAATGAAATTCCCGCTGCCCGCAAGCTGGCCCTTATCCGTGATGTTATAGATGCTGTGCGTCTGGCAGCTAAAGTTGCTCCTCCTTCGTTGCCAAAAGCTCTGCCCTCAACTTGTATCATCAGGTCGAGACCGGTGCCTGATGCCGTCGTTTGGATAGTATTTACAACAGCGCTAACAACACCCGCTGTAGTTGCAGGTGCAACGTCACTGCCATGTGCAAAGCCGGATATTTCTGCCTGTAAGAACGACTCACCTCTGTGAGCTGGCATGGGTGCTCCAGTAGCAGGATTGATATCTAATCCTCGTTGTTCATCGGATATCACTCCATGTTCAGCCGCTACCTGATTTTCACCAATGATTGCATCGTTATGTCCTGTCGAACTGCCTCTGGCACCAACCGATGCACCGGCACTCCGTGCAAAAATGGCACCATGTCCGCATATTTCATGAGCAAGTGTTTGCCAGAAAGGTTTGACATGCCGTGTTTCTGTCGGATGTGTAGCACTGGTTCCCGTCCAGTACCCCCAGTTGAATGGATCATCGGGATGCCTCACTACAACGTCAAGGCTTCCGCC
>JAEUVL010000689.1 GCA_016786965.1 Chitinophagaceae bacterium | reverse complement strand
ATGAGACATTATCAAGATTGAATTACCTCTCGCAGGGCACCGGTACGCTTAACTATGCACAATTGAATACGAACCGCCTGTCAGGATTCAATAGCAGCGATGTACGCATAGATAAAAAGTGGAACTTCCGGAAAACAACTATTGACCTATTCCTGGATGTTACCAACTGGTATGTGGCTAAAAACCCGGCAATACCTGAATACACTTTTAAAAGAAACGCTGCCAATACTGCTTTTGAAACGACAGATGGCTTACCCATAAAAACCGATGGCAGCAACGCCATTCCAACAAGGGTAAAAAATGATGACCCGTTTGTAACACCCACTATTGGTGTTATCATTGAGTTTTAAAAGAAGAATTAATTGTACATTTAATTCGTTGTGTGAATACCGTACTGCGGTACTTACACAACGAATTTCATTTTCACCACCATCCTAAAATTCACCATCATGTCTCTTTCCGATCAGATCAACAGCGCCATCACTACTTATCTATCACAAAATCCCGCTGTACCGGGTCTTATACTATCTGCACAGTATAATGGAGCTACTATTTTTTGCCAGGGTTACGGGGTTATCGATGAAAATGGCACCACTCCCACTACGGCCACCACTTTTCAGATCGATTCGTTATCAAAAGCTCTGACCGCCTTTGCGGTACTGCGGCTATACGAGCAGGGCTCAATTAAAAATATTACCGATACGGTCGGCACCTATATGACAGCCCTGCCTGATTGTACAGGCTGCAACTGGAATGATTCCTGGAATACCATCCAGATCGATCAATTGCTGGCTATGGTCAGCGGTATCCCCGATGCCAGCAGCACCAAACTTACTTATCTTGAAATACTAAGCAATGTGGCCAAACAACAGGTAACCCCACCCGGCGTATCCTATGTGTACAGCGACCCTAACTTTTTTTTGCTTGGCGCACTAATAAACACCATCCTGGGAAATTCAGCTGGTAACAACTTTGCTACATACATACAAGAGCAGGTGTTCTCTGTATTTGGTATGATCAATACCGGGCTTACAGAACAGGCATCGGCACAAGACCCTGCGCTGCCTTATTTTAATAATGCCTATACTAACTGGCGAAACCCCAACTGTGGTTATAGCTCCGGCGGCTTTGCCTCTACCATGGCCGATCTGGAAGCCTTCGCCATAGGAATGGCCAACGGGCTCGTATTACAACCCTCCTCCTATCAACTGATGTGGACCAATTATATACTTACTGATGGAAAGCAAGGTCCCTTCGGGTTGGGATGGGATGTGACCACCAACACGGACGGTGCAGTAACAATGGTGGTAAAAGATGGTGGCGGATGGGGCTGGAGTTCTTCCCTTGCATATTCTCCCGCCATTACAGCCAGCAGCATTATACCTGCCAGTGCTTCCGTATTAATGAATGGCACTACTGCAAAAGCTGGCTCAGCAAACCAACTTACAAAGCATGTCGTTTCATTGATCAGGAATGATCAATAGAAAATACATACCGGTCTTTCCCGGGTAGTGGGATAATTGGTGCATCACCTGATATAAATACTTACGAACTATTGTCCACAAGCTGTTCGTATCATCTGAATAAAAAGTATTCACCGTCATCACATATTACTATAATTATACTTAGATTTAGTTCCTAAATCATAAACACATGGCTACCAAAAAAAAGGCTGCTAAAAAAGCAGCGCCAAAGAAAGCAGCTAAGAAAGCCGCACCAAAAAAAGCTGCTAAAACAGTAGTAAAGAAAAAAGGGAAAAGAAAAGGGGTACACCCAACTTCGTAAAGAATAACTTACTATCCCTTTACCTGAAATGAATTTCTGTTCACTGCAGTTTCCTTCTGCACACAGAAATTCATTTCTTTTTGAGGCCTTCCGCAGGTTTATGAGTATGGTCTTTATGATGGTGATGCCTGTCCCGTATCAGTTTGCCGATCAGCCAATGCTCCAGTTTATGATGCAGCGGTACCAGCGCCGCCCCTATCACCACAAAGATCAATAATTCATATACAGGCCTGTGATGAGTGAAATTCGCTATCATAGGGTGCAGTAACAGGGTAAGGTACTCAAACAAAAAGAGTAAAGAAATAACTCCCATGAACCGGATAAACTGCACATGTATCTTAATGCGGCTCACAAAAAGAGTGATCAGGAATAACAGGGGAATGAAAATAGCGATCAACAACAGTTGTAATTGCTGGTACCGGATGGCCTTATCTTTTCTCTTCTGCTCTGCCAGTTCTGCCTGCCTCAACTTTTCATCAGAAGAAATGACCATCGCCGCCCTCAATTTTTCATTACCCATCACAGAATCTTTTAACCCCACCGAAAGTTCCATATAATGAAAAGCACTGTCATAGACCGATATCTTTTTATAATGCCTGCTTAAAAATATCGCCGCATCCAGCTGCCTTGTAAGGAAACCATCATTCTTTCCTACCTGGAAGCTCAGATGCCCGTAATAGGCCGAAGAATCCCTGTTGTTTAGTCCCTCATATATTTTTGCAATGCCCAGGTAGGCTTCACAAAGAAGGTCGTTGTTCAGTACTTCTTTTAAATAGGGCACTGCCATATAGTAATAACGGGAAGCTTCGGCCCGGTCCTGCTTCAGCGAAAAAACATTCGCCAGTCCTACCATAGATTCACCGAGATAATAACTGTCAGCCGCTTTCCGGGCCAGTTCAAGTGCATGCTTAAAATAGCGGTCTGCCGAATCCGGACTTTTCATCCGCATATAAGTTTCACCTATATTATTGGTAATACCATATTTCAATTCCTCTTTAGCGCTCCCTCCCACTGCCTCTACTGTAGAGTCAGCCCGGTACAGGTACAACAAAGCCTGCGGATAATCAGCCAGCAGGATATACATCAACCCGATATTATTTAAGGCACTGGCAAAGTTCCGCGGGCTGTTTCTTTTCTCTTCGAGCTTCAGTTTGAGCATATAATTTGTAAGTGCCTTGGGATAATCGCCCAGCAAATACTGTGAAGCCGCCAGGATAGCCAGCGACCGGGATTCACCTTCCGTAAACTGAATTCTGCGGGACAACAAAAGGGCCTCTTCCGCCAGCAGCAAGGAGGTGTCCGGCTTAAAAGACTGGTACTGCTGCGCCAGTCGCCACAGCAGCGTAACCCGGTTACTGTCCTGCTTTTCAGTACGCAGCAGGTTAGAGAGGCTGTCGATCTTAGGAGTTTGGGCCTGTATGTTAATAGCATACAGGAATAGCAACAGCAGCAGTGTGTATGGTCGCATAGATAGATTTGTTCTCCTAAAATAAGTAAATAGATCAGTATCCTGCTGATAACCTGCAGGGTTCATTTATTTTAAATTGATCTCTGCCTGCCCGGGGTTGTATTTATCACGGCTTGTATTAAATTATTGTTTATCCCGACCGGGCAGCTGCACTTTAAAATTCTGTAGCTTTAGAAAAACTACTGCATGGCTGCCAAAACAACCGAAACGTTCTCAGCAAGAAGAAAACAATTTGCCACCCGGCTTAAAACAGTGGAGAAAAAACCAACCACCAAACTGATACTTCTAATCATCGCTAATACCAAAGACCCGGACATAGGAAAAGGTTGCCGGCAGGATATCAGGTCCATCCGACAGATGTTCAAAAAACTTTCCGTGCATATGCAATTCCCCTTTGTGGAGTTTGTAGTAATGGGCAAAGATTACTCCAGGCAAAATGTTCAATTGGCAATGGATGCCGTAAAGCCGGACGATAACGATGTGGTCGTGGTCTATTATACCGGGCATGGGTTCAGCTTTAAAAAAGATAAAGAAAAAAGATACCCGCAAGTGGATCTCCGGCCTCCCTTTTCACCCAATAAAATATCCGTCATCAATGAAAACACCCAAAACCTGGCAGACCTTTTTGAAGCAGTAAAAGCCAAAGGGGCCCGGCTGAATATCGTTATCGGAGATTGCTGCAATAACAGGATACAGTTCACCCGCAATTTTAAAGGAGGTGATGAAAATGTAAGGGCGAGAAAAAGGCCCCGTATGGTCATCAACAAAGAAATGTGCGAAACCCTCTTTTGCGATTACACCGCTTCCATCCTGGTGGCCGCAGCAGATAAAGGGCAGTTTGCCGTGTCAGACGACAAACTGGGAAGCATCTTCACCTTCACGTTTACCAATAATTTAAAGACACTGATGAACAAATCAGTGGACCGGTCCAATGCATTGCCATGGACCAAACTACTGGAAGAAACAAAAAAAGAAACGCTGGTACTGAGCAAAACCTACGAAGTGGAAGATGGAAAACAGGGAAACCAGAAAGCTATCTTTGATATACAGTCAAAAAAATTCCTGTATTGAAAATACGGGATCAGCACTTAAACTGACCGCAGCACCTCATCTGCTTAAGATACTGATCGGTCCCAGCGGTGCTCACAAAAATTATTTTACTGATCATTTATGCAGCTCAGGAAATGAAAAGTGAAAACAAACTCATCTTAATTAAAGTGGTCCACACCATTATCTGGGTGTTTTTCAATGTGGTCATCTTTTATATGCTGTATGCCGCCATCAGCAATAAACTGGATAAATGGCTGTGGATCGGCTATGGATTATTTATCCTCGAAGGCATCACTTTACTGGCTTTTAAATTCTTTTGTCCCCTTACGGTGATGGCCCGGAAATATTCCGACTCCACCAAAGACAATTTTGATATTTATCTTCCCAACTGGCTGGCAAAATATAACAAGCCCATCTATACCTCCATTTTGGGTGTC
>JAEUVL010000680.1 GCA_016786965.1 Chitinophagaceae bacterium | reverse complement strand
GCACTGATCTTTTCCACCACATATTTTAAATAAGCCGGCTCATTTCTTTTGCCCCGGAAGGGCACCGGTGCCAGGTAGGGGGCATCCGTTTCAAGTACCAGGTGCTCCAGCCCCATCTGTTCAACTACTTTATCCAATCCCCCGTTTTTAAAGGTCACCACCCCTCCAATACCAAGATAAAAACCAAGATCAACAGCTTTTTGAGCTTGCCCCACATCCCCGGAAAAACAATGAAAAACACCTCTCAGGTTTCCCTTTTGGTGTAATGCCACTACATCAATGCACTCCTCCGTCGAGTTACGGGAATGGATAACGATAGGCAGCTCCAATTCAAGGGCCCATTCGATCTGCTCATGAAAAGCGGCATACTGCTGGTCGGTAAATGTTTTGTCCCAGTAAAAATCCAGCCCTATCTCGCCCACCGCTTTAAAGGATCTTTTCTCAAGAAATTGCCTCGCAATTTGCAGTTCCTCCTTGTAGTTTTCTTTGATAGAACAGGGGTGTACCCCCATCATGCTGAAGCAGCGGCCGGGGTTTTCCTCTTCCAGCCGTAGCATTTGATCGTGGCTGCCACTATCGATGGCGGGTAAAAAAAATTTACCAACTCCTTCTTTTTCAGCCCTTTCCAGCATCAGGGTCCGGTCTGTGTCAAACTCATGGGTATAAATATGGGAGTGAGTATCAATCAGGTTCATTTCCAAGCCATTTGAACGGTAAAAGTCCTCAAAAAACTTTAAGAAACCTTTAAACTTTCAGCAATTAATACCTTCTTAAACCCGTTATTTTTCCTACAAAATCAATTTAAAAATAAGCGTATGAAACTTAGTTTCAGATCAGCAGCACTTGCAACACTATTCTTTGCGCTGACTACAGTATTAGTTACCTCCTGCCAAAAGGAAAACAGCCAAAATGGCACCGAAGACGAACAGGAACAGGAAGCTTCCCGTGCTTCCGGCGAGGCCGACGCAGAAGCTGAGGTCATATTCAATGGCGTTTTTGACGACGCAATGGGTGTCAATGACGAAGTGGCAATGGGCGGAACCGGTGTTTTTGGCCGTATAAACTCATGTCCTACAGTGACCATTGTTCGCACTACCGCAAATGCCTTCCCTGTAACGGTCACACTGGATTTCGGCGCAGCAGGTTGCACAGGTCCGGATGGCCATTTCAGGAAAGGAAAAGTGATCACCACTTACACTAACCGCTTACTGATTCCCGGGGCCATGGCCACCACCCGCTTTGAAGATTTTTATGTAGATAGCGTAAAAGTACAGGGTATCCATAAGATCACTAATACCAGTACCCCTTTTACTCCTCCCGCCCCTCCGGTTGACCGCAAGTTCAAAGTGGAAGTCATTGAAGGTAAACTCACAAAACCCAGCGGAAACTTTGTAGAATGGAACAGCGTTAAGTTTATTGCCCAGTGGGAAGGACTCGGCACCATCACTCCTATAGATGACATCTTTAAGATAGAAGGCAATGCCCGTGGCCGGGTGAGAAGAGGCGCTATCCTGGTCCTTTGGGAATCAAATATTATTGAACCCCTGTTCAAACGCTTTACCTGCCGCTGGATCACCAGGGGTAAAGTAAAGACTGTACGGGTGGCCGCCACCCCTACCAGCCCATGGGTAGCCGTGCTGGATTTTGGCAACGGAACCTGCGATAACCAGGCCATATTGACAATTAATGGAATTCCCCGCCAAATTACTTTGCCGTAATTAAAAAATTATTATACCTTTAAACCAGTTTTCATAGGGTACGGATTAAAAACGGGCCAGGGTTTCTACCCAGGCCCTAACTTTTTAAGACTCTTCCCTTCCCTCTCACACTTCTTTTTCCGTGCACATTCAGGTAATTAAGAGCTGATTATCTACAGCTTTTGCCTCCTCCAAATTCGCAAAACTGGTCTTATTATATACTTACCG
>JAEUVL010000655.1 GCA_016786965.1 Chitinophagaceae bacterium | reverse complement strand
CTGACCGATGGCCGTCACCGCTATAACTTCACACAATTGTACCAGGCCGTATTACAGCTTTCATTTACTATCAGCAGGAAAATAGAAATAACAAAAGAAACCTCCGCAATACTTATCTGCGACAATACGGTAAATCATATACTCGCCTTTTATGCCATTCAAAACCTGGGTATAAGACTGGTACTGGTAAATAAAAAAGTACACCCTGCCCATCTCTCCAAAATAATCAGTCAGCAAAAGCCGCACTGTTACTTATTTACAACTGATACAGGACAATTATCCATGGATGGCTCGCTGGATATTAATGATCTCATTACTAACCCGGGAACAAAGGGAGAAGCATTTGCTGTGCACCTGGCGAAGCTGATATTTCCAACCTCCGGCACCACCGGAGAACCTAAACTGGTAGAAAAAAGAGCAGGTGAGTTCTACTGGATACGTTCTTTTGCTGACCTGCTCGTGAAAACAAAAATTAATAAGAGAAGAGCAGTATATATTTCGATCCCAGTCTCACATGGCTTTGGTTATACGGCTGTGCTGTTTGCGCTGATACTCGGCAAAAAAGCTGTTGTAACAGATGAAAAGGATCAAAGCCGTATCACTGAGTTGATCTTAAAAGAAGAAGCAGATCTGCTGGCAGGCGTACCTGCCTCTTTGAATCAGCTTTCAGAAAATTTTAAACATGTGATTCATCCAATTCGCACAGTAATTTCCGGCGGAGCGCCACTGAATGAAACCATTTTTAAAAATGTGACGCAGGTTTTTGGTAAGGAGATATTCAGCATCTATGGCAGTACAGAAGCCAGCGTATCGTTTATTGCCGGTTATACACAGCTAAGCCAACATGTTAATGCACTGGGCCGGCCATTAAAAGGAGTCAAATACCGGTTAGCTTCTCTGCCGGCAGGCGGGTATGAGTTGTTGCTGCAATCAGGATTATCAAATATTTCAACTGGCAATGGCTGGCTGCATACCGGTGATCTTGCTGCGGAAGACAGCAAAGGCAACCTCGTTTGGTGCGGCCGGAAGGATAATATGATCATCAAGAATGGCGTGAATATTTATCCGGAAGAAATAGAAGCGGCGCTGCTAAGATTACCCTCAATAGAGGATGCATATGTCAAAGGAGAAAAAGATACCCGCAAAGGTGAAATAATCATAGCCATTGTAAAAATGAAACCAGGCTGCTACTTTACCGAATCTGAAATAAAAGAGTCGCTAAAGGCCACCCTGCCTGGGATCAAGATACCTGATAAAATAACCAAAACGGACCATTTCCAATACACTTCTACCGGAAAAAAAATGACAACCCGGTCGGTGGATGAAAATAGTAACTGACCTGCCGGAGCCTATTTCTCATACACCAGGTATTCCCAGCCCTGCATCTCAAAACTTTTCTGATTGGTAAAATCATTCGCAGCACCAGAAAAAACATTATTAAACGTACCGGTCACTTTGTCATCTGTTATATCAAAATGCAGATCTTTTTGGGCAGACATATTCAGTACTACGAGCACTTCCTTGTTACCCTTTTTGCGCAAGTAAGCAAATACTTTTGTTGGTTCGGTGGTCTTTATCCGGAAGGTTTGAACCGACGGATCTCCACCACGCAGCGCAGGATTATTATTTTTCAATCCCAGGAGTGTCTTATAAAATGCTGTCATTGCCGCAGCATTTTCACCAGCCTTGATAGTATCCTTATCAAAAAAATCGATGCGCTTGGTATTACCCAGTTCCTGCCCTGAATAAAGCAATGGTACCCCATTCCATGTCGCACTGAATACAGCCAATGCCCTGGCCATATCACCATATTTCTCGTACTCCGTACCATTCCAGCTATTCTCATCATGGTTGGTGGTAAACCAGGCCCTCATCGTACTGTCGCCCAGGTCGTCATACTTTTTCAGCACCTGGTACAATGAATCAAGCGGTTGCTGGCTTTGGTAAAAATCTTTGGCCCGGTGCATCCAGCTCCAGGTATAACTGGCATCAAACGCCTCGCCGTACTCCGGTTTTTCCAATTCATCGTACTCACCTAACCAGTACAAAGGTTTTACTGCATCCAGCTGCGGCCTGGCTTCTTTCCAGAAATCAAGTTCCACCCAAAAGGCCAGATCACAACGGAATCCGTCTATATCACACTCCGTCACCCAGAATTTCATGGCATCGATCATTGCCTTGCGCAGCGCAGGGTTGCTGAAATCCAGTTCGATGATATCATCCATACCACTGGCTATTTTAAAGTCTTTGGTAGCGGTATCTTTTAAATAATAATCCGGGTGCTCAGTCGTCCACTTATGGTCCCAGCCAGTATGGTTGGCCACCCAGTCGATTATTACTTTGAACCCCATTTCGTGCGCCTGCTTCACCAGGTTCTTAAAATCTTCCATCGTACCAAACTCGGTATTCATGGCCGTATAATCAGAGCAGGCATAATAACTGCCCAGCGAACCTTTTTTATTTTTCTGTGCGATAGGCGTCAGCGGCATAAACCACAGCGTCTTTACGCCCAACTCCTTCAGCCGGGGTAATTCCTGCGCAAAGGCATTGAGAGTACCCGCTGGGGTATATTGCCGTACATTCACTTCATAGATATTGGTGCTGTGTGCCCAATCAACCGGCTTGAATCTGTTTATCATGCTGCTTGTTTGTTTTTTGGTTTCCGTTTCATTTTTCTTTTTCATCAGTTTGCAGGAGCCCAGCAATACTGAAAAGGATATGGCAAGCAATAAGTAACGCATCGTCAGAACTTTTCGGGAAGATAATAATAAGTTACGAGTTGAGAGTTTTGTGTTACGGGTTTTACTGTCCGGAATATAAAACCATAACTTACTAACTTTGTTGAATGAAGAGTTTTGAAGTTCCTGTTAACTATCGCAGCCCGTTGATCTCTGCAATTAAAAAAAAACGGAAAGAAACGGATAAGATGAAAAAGGACTACAGCCCTACCCTGCTTGATTTTGGGCCTGTACAAATATTCCTCGCCCGGCATTTCGGCTTTTGTTATGGGGTGGAGAATGCCATCGAAATAGCTTTCAGGACAGTGGAAGAAAATCAGGGGAAAAAGATCTACCTGCTCAGCGAAATGATCCATAATCCACAGGTAAATGCCGATCTGCAATCGCTTGGCATCACCTTCTTACAGGATACACACGGCAAAACACTGGTCCCATTCTCCGACATTACTAAAGACGACATTGTGCTCATTCCTGCTTTCGGCACTACCCTTCAGATAGAGCAGCAGTTAAAAGAGATCGGCATACAAACAGAGAAATATGATACCACCTGCCCCTTTGTAGAAAAGGTTTGGAATCGCAGTCAGGCTATTGCCAGTAAGAACTACACTATTGTCATTCACGGTAAACCCACCCATGAGGAAACAAGGGCTACATTTTCCCATGCAGTATCTTCCGGACCAGCAGTCGTTGTAAAAGATATGAAGGAAGCTGTTGAACTCGCCAAATATATAACCGGGGAAAAACCGGCAGATGATTTTTATGCAGAATTCAGACACCAGCACTCGGCCGGATTTGACATTAGAAAGGACCTGCAGCGTATTGGAGTGGTGAACCAAACCACCATGCTGGCCAGCGATACACAGGCTATTGCTGATTATTTAAAAAAAATAATTACAGATACCTATCAATCTGCTGAACACTTTGCTGATACGAGAGATACACTTTGTTATGCTACTAATGATAATCAGACTGCTGTAAGCGGTATGCTGGAGACAAAAGCGGACCTCGCTATTGTAGTGGGGGGATATAATTCGTCCAACACTTCTCATTTAGTAGAACTATGTGAAGAAAAACTTCCTGTATATTTTATCAGCAGTGCAGAAAAGATCATTTCTGCCACAGAGATCTTACATCATAATTTTCATACTAAAGAAGAAATACTGACCTCTGGCTTTTTGCCCGAAAAAGAACCAGTTAGGATATTAATTACCAGCGGAGCCTCCTGCCCGGATGCGATTGTGGAAAATGTGATCCGGAAGCTGACAGGGTTTTATAAAGATGCATTCGCACCGGAGAAACTGATCAGCCAGTTCATTTAATAAGATTTCAGAGCGTATTATAGAAAACGACCAGCTTTTTCATATCCTCCTCCTTATTGCATTTGATAGAATTGGCAGAAACGAACTCCCTTACTTTATCTTCATTTTTCTCGATCACTTCTGCCAGGATATTACAACTCTTATTTTGCTTAAATATTTCGTTATTGATAGCGAAGACCATTTCCTGTTCCAACTGGAATGTTTTCTTTTCCTCTTCACCAAGGGCTTTTGTTGACCATACTGTAACATATATTTTCTTGAGCAGTTGCATGTTTTTTCCATCCTGCACTACCTGGTAAAATTGCCTCTGATTCGCTCCGTATCCTGTACGGAAGACGGTTCCTTGCCATAAACTGGCTGCATCTGTAATAGTGATCTGTTTTACCCGTATTGAAGTTTGCATCTCATCCCCATTCGCATCCATAAAGTGGACCATATTATCATACCCATTAAGCTTTACGTAAATGCTGTCGAAAACCCGGTCATCTGTTAGCTGTATGGTTGACATCAGCCAGTTATCATGTAAAAAAGGCGACCCCATGATATCTGCATGATAACGGGGTTTTACCGGGTTGCGAAAAAGTTCTTGCACATAAGTAGGCGGTCGCAGGGAATTTGATGCGACTGGCCCTGGCTGTCCCATTATCAACTCCGAAATACAAAGTAGCGTAAGAGCAACTACCAGCCTTTTCATATAAGCGTTTTAGATATTACTAAAGTTACTAAAACAGACGTATAAAAGACTTACCCGGGGAAATAGAGCATAAACGCATCCAGCCATTACCCGGGAAAAGTCATCCCTGGTAATGGCTGGCAATTATGCTGATAAAGAAGGTTTTAAA
The DNA here is from genome assembly GCA_016786965.1 of Chitinophagaceae bacterium. GTDB lineage: Bacteria > Bacteroidota > Bacteroidia > Chitinophagales > Chitinophagaceae > JJ008. The sequence continues at coordinate 3,134 of JAEUVL010000655.1, read as the reverse complement.
AAGAAAAGTACTATTTATACAAGAGATCATAATACTCATGCGCCATCCGGTTACTGTCAAATTGTAAACGGACATCCTGCATACCATTTTTCATCACCTGCCGCCAGGTATTGTAATTGGAATAATACAGAGGCAGTATCTCATTCAGGAGTATTTCGTACAATTTGTTCAGGTCATATTCATCCTGTTCGTGGGTAGCCATATTAGCATAATCCACCATCGGCACTACAAAGCCATTATGACCATGGTTGATGAACTCCGGTATCCAGCCATCATCGGTAGAGAAGTTAACGGCGCCATTCATAGCAGCTGTCATACCACTTGTGCCCGAAGCCTCTCTTGGTACACGGGGATTATTCAGCCAGCAATCCGCCGCCTGTTTCAACCGCTTGGAAAGTCCCAACTCATACCCTATCAGCACGGCTACATTCTTGTAACGCTTGCTGATATGCACCAGTTGATTGAACTCGCTGATGGCGGGATGATCAACCGGGTAAGGCTTACCCGCCCAGATGATTTGCACGGGATATTTAGTATCGGCCAATAATTTTTCAAATTTCTCTTCTGCTGTTGTTATCAATCCTGCTCTTTTATACCCGGCAAAACGCCTCGCCCATACTATAGTAAACACATCAGGATTGAATATCTTCCCTGTTTGGTCTGCTACTATTTCAAAAGCTCTTTTCTTCAGGTATTTCTTACGGTCATCGATGCCGTAATCATCACCGGCTTCCATGAATTTATACAATTGCTTATCGGCCCAGTACCGCCAGTTTTGCGCATTGGTTATTGAAATGATCGGGCAGATATTTTTGTGTTTCCCCCACATCGCCCTTGATACATGGCCATGTAATTGCGAAACGCCATTAGCCAGCTTGGCAAAACGAAGGGCAGCTAAAGAGTGATTGAACTGATCACTGTCATGGTCATACAATTTCTTCACCTGGTCCACCGTGAGGCCGCAGAAATAACTCATCTTATGACAGAGGTAAATATCGTGCTTCTCATTACCGGCTTCTTCAGGCGTATGCGTGGTGAAAACGAGCCGCTTTCTTACGTCTTCAATATTATTACCGAATTTATTATACAGGTAAAAGGCAGCCGACAATCCATGAGCTTCATTCAAATGGTAGAGCTCAGGGTTGAAGCCCAGCAGGTCAACCAGTTTAGCGCCACCAACGCCGAGCAAAATAAATTGGGCCACTTTGGTAGCTACATTAGCATCATACAGGCGGTGTGTGATGGTTTGTGATACGTAATCGTTTTCGGGCACATCCGTTGACAACAAAAACAACGGTGCCGTTTTAAATGTCTCCGGGTTCAGATATAAAACCTTTACCCATACTGGATGCTCATGGATAGTTATCTGGAATTTAATGCCGGTATCTTCCAGGAAGCTGTATTGCTTTTCGTTCCAGGCCACATCCAGGGTTTGGTCCTGGTTACGTTCCTGGTCGTAATAGCCATACTTCCAGAGTATGCCTATGCCGATCAGGTTTTGTCTTAACTCATAAGCACTGCGCAAATGAGAACCAGCCAGGAAGCCCAATCCTCCGCTGTAGATCTTAAGTGGTTGATGAGTGGCAAATTCCATTGAGAAGTAAGCCACTTTCTTAGAATAACGGTCTTCCGTTGGATACGGGACTGAAAATTTGGTAAAATTCATACTGTGTTCAATTTACACGAAGCTGCAATATAAAGGATAATCTCCATTTCACCTAAGTGGTTGAATTACAGAGCTTGTGGGTGGTTTTAAAACTTAATAAAGGCAAGATTAGACTGAAAGCGGTGTTTGATAAAATTTATTTCTTAACAGTCTTCTTGGCTGGGGTTGGTTTATCTGCTTTAGGGGCAACGGGTTTTACCCATTTCCTCCTGCCAAAGCTGCCATCAAAACTGCATTTGAGGCCACGGCGGGAACCACAGTTTTGCTCTTTTAACGTCACCGCAGTGGATGAAAAAATAAAAGTGAGAACGCAGGGGTCACCGCCTTCCCGGTATTCAGCCGTAGTGCCAGATTTGAACATGGCCTCCCCTTTCAACTCACCGGTACATTCTCCATTATCTTTTTCGAAATGCACAAAGAAGGTCAGGCGATCAGCCTTCCTGCCATCCCTGATAGAGACAAGGTTCATCTTACCTGTTCCATAATCAGCTGATAACTTATGCTTCCGTGGTAAAGTATCAATGGGATTGATCAGTTCCGTTACCTTTTCATCCAGGGCATCCGTCATGATAAGCATAAAGCTTTTTGCATCCGCATTCAACACATATACATCCTTGCCTTCACTCAGGTTGCCATCCTTGTTCTTTCGCTGTACAGTTTTGGTAATGGTAAACCGCTTATCCATCGTAACAGACTGTGCAGTAGACGCATTCTGATCTGGACGCAGCACGGGCATACCCGCAATGAACTTATTCTTCTTATCAAAGCTTAATATGAATACAGCTCTCTTATCATTGGAAACGGTCTTAATAAAAAGATAACTTTCCGCATCGGGCACTTCTGCCTTCCCTAATGAGTATATTTTGGGCTTTGCTCCTTTACCATACACTTTCCCTAAAATAGAATCTGGCACAAACAGGGAGAACACTTTATTACTTATCAGCAATGAGTCCTTTTCCTTTTTTTGCAAAGAAGTATCTGCAAACTGGTAAGGCAGTTTCACCGGCTCGAAAAAGGCAATAAAATCAGCAATGTCCACCGGGTCTTCACCGGATAAGGAGGGCTTCTTTTTGCTTTTACAACCGGCTATAAAAGCCAGGAGAAACAGCAATACAATATACTTCTTGAGAACAGGCATAGTTGGTGATTGGAAACCCGAATGTAAGCGTTTCCGGTAAAAACGGCAAGTGAGGAGGGGCCCGGGACTAATAATAACAAAGGTTAAAATCCAGAAAGTGGTTTTCGAATCGCTCCGCATCTGCGTTTGCTAAGCTTTTATTACAGGGCAAGCTAAAGTCTTACCCGCCTGCCGTGCCCTTGTGCCCTTTTTGACAAAATTGCATTTCCTTTTCCCAATACTATTTTTTAGTTTTGTCTAAATTTATTTTTAGCCATGTTAAATTACTCTACCAGCGAAGAGAACTATATCAAAGCTATTTATCATCTGCAGCAGATGGATGATATGGTG
>JAEUVL010000636.1 GCA_016786965.1 Chitinophagaceae bacterium | reverse complement strand
GCATTCCAGTAGGCACCGGCATTATTGATCGTCGCTATATTATATACTGTAGTAACGGCAGCGGTGGAAGATGCAGTCACTGTACTTATTTTATTATTGAAAATAGTCCAGTCTGCTGAAGAAAGTGTTCCGCTGCTGTTAGCAGAAGCTGCAGGGAGATTGAAGGTATGAACCTCTCCCGATGAAACAATATTGAAGGAACTTCCTGAAGTGCCCGTGGCAAAGGTTTGTACTGAATTGGTTAATCCATTCAGCGAGGTCAGGGCGTTACCTGACAACAAGTTAGAGAAAAGACGGGTTGTTACATTGCCGTATGCATCAGTCGTAAGGATCTTTGTATTGGTGGTATTAGTTCCAATGCCAGCGAACCTGACATCAAGTGTTGTATGGAGTTGTGCCGTGGGTGATGAAATCCCAATTCCTACATTACCGTAGTTTTTGTTGTAAATATTATTTCCAGATACAGCCCACTTGCTGCTGTCTATAAAAACCTTTGTTCCTTTTGAATTAATAACCTCTTGGGACATTCCTCCTCCCGCAATGCCGATCAAAACGAGTATGATGAGTATTTTTTTCATGGGTAGTTTGTGTGGCCGTCAACTTACCCGGAAACCGGGTAAGTTGCGGTAACAACACTTTTTTAAATATTCATTCAAAAGGTTAACTGACTAAGGGCCTTTTTATTTCACCCACTGGATCTCGATCTGGTCACCTGCTGTAACAAGGGAAGCAATAGCTGACACCAGGCTAACGTTACCGGCAGATGTTGTATAATCAGTTGTAACAACAAGCTTAGCACCGTTTCTCCAAACGTAAACTTTAGAAGCAGTAGCCGGCATATTGGGCACTACAAAGGCAGATTGTCCGGCTGTTGCTGTATAGGATTCACTGCCGCTTTGCAATAATGATTCTGCAGTAACTCTTTTCAGGGTGCCGTCACCATTTACTACCACAAGGCTATCTGAAGAAAGATCACCACCCTGGAGCCCGGTAATTTTTAATGTGTTGGTAGCATCTGTTCCGAGGGTAACGGAGCTTGTAAGCGTACCGCCCAGTTGGACAGAGTTGCCGGTCTTGGTCAAACCATTACCAAAGCTCAATGCATTAAATAATGAAGAGGCGGAGATGAATTTAAGCTGACCACTTGTCGGATCGATCACCATTACACTATCAGTAGTATTAGAGCCAGGTTGCAGCCCTGTGATAGCGAGGAAATTTGCAGCGGTAGTTGTTATCGTAGTTGCCTGTGTTAATGCGCCGCCTAACTGAATCTTTTGTCCGGTTTTTGTCAACCCATTATCTGCCGCATTGGTATAATTGGAAAGCATGCTGGCCGTATCAGCGTACCTGACAAAATTAGACAGGCTGTCTCTCATTTGTGTTGGCGTAACATACAGGATGGTACTGTCAGCTTTGGTGATCACAGCGGTAGCGCTGTCGAG
>JAEUVL010000618.1 GCA_016786965.1 Chitinophagaceae bacterium | reverse complement strand
ATATTTGTCCAGCACATACAAACAAAACACTGACCAGGTCATATACTCATTAAATACAGACCGGGGGCTTCCATAAAAACTGCTGCTGTTACCCTGCTTTGCCCATACTGCCCGGTTTGAAAATATGCTGTCGATCTGTTTACCGTATTTACTGGAAGCCCTGTTCACATAATTATGGTCTATCTCGGTGAAAACAACTCCCGACATCACTCCTTCCCTCTGTTGTTCAGTCATCTGTTTTACGGTATCCACTCTGTCGGTATTGCAAATAAACATGACGCTTTGTGAGAATAACTTCCCGTCGTTATAGCTGTAATTCTGTGTACTGTGCGAATTCCCGATCAGCGGCGAGAATACAATGCGGTACGATTGGTATTGCGTAGCCGGGAACTGCTCTTCCAGCCAGGCCCACATCTGCTTCACCGGCAACAGTTCCTTTGCCCGCCGTATCTGCTGATGATACAAGGCTGTATGACGCTTATAAAAACTTCTGAATTTGGATCTTTTAGCAAAGTCTTCAACCAGCGGCTTCAGCTTCCCAAATAAACTGCTGTCCGCATACTGCCCGCCATACACAGAATAATAAGGGCCGTTGTACAATAATTCAGTACTGGCCGACCCTGGCGCTGTAGCTTTAAAATTATATGCAAAACTGTTTTCCCTGAAATCGTAATAAGAGTTCAGATACAGGCTATCCGGAAGGTCCAGTGCGCTGAATACAGGATGGTCCATATATGGTGCAAAGTAAGAAAGCACTTTTGCATGATAACTGTTTCCCTTGTTCAGATCAGTTGCCCTTTTCCCTCCTGGTGAAAGTGTCCAGATCACATTGGCCAGTTCATATACTTCAGGAATATCAAATTGTACCTTCCCCGTATTTTCCTGAATATACTTCTTAGAAAAGATGGCCGGCTGCGGATCGAACCCCAATCTTATGGTCCACTTTTTTTGGTTATTCGTCAGATTAAAATAGGTGTATTGCCCGTATGGTATCTTGTTATTGTATTCCACCCTGACAGAGTCATTCTTATAAAAAAGTACAAAAAAGGCGCCCGGTACGGCCCCGCTATTGTAGTTCATGGAATCGCCTCTCAACCAGTATTTATCCACCCCGATATTTCCCCATCTCAAAGTAATGCTGTCGTTGGAAATGATCAGGGTTTCGGGGTGTGTTTGAAATTTTTCCTGGCCAAAACAAACCGCCGTAAGACATAGTAAAAGAAGTAAACACGGGTATCTTTTCATTGTATATAGTTATTTCAAAAACTAAATCATCATACAGCCGCAAGGCCGGAGGCGCAGCAGGAATGAATTGCGCCTTGTTTTTTTTATTGATGAAGGTAGGAACTTTTTCCTCTCACTTCTTTCATACAAAAGCAGCGGTAGGATTTCTGTGTGAACCACAATAGGTCATAGTGATCATAGGAATACACGCATAGCAGGATTCTATGTGTGTATTCTATCTGCGCTATGTTCTGCTGTGGTTTAAATTAACAATGTGGACTGCGCAGATTTAAACTGAGGCGGCATTACGAATGTTCCGCTACTAATTGATTTTAGTTTTACTTTTAACAGGCTTACCAGTAACCAGTATTGGGGAGTATTTTAACTCAAGAATCAGCTGTATGAGAAAGGTCGTTATTACCAGCCTCTTTTTATTTTGTATTATTATCGCCTGCAAACAGACGAAACAAAATCGCCTGCTGCAAAAACCCGGGGAGATAAAGGCAGATGAGTACCTCATCGATATAACCAAAGACACCACCCTGGTAACTAAGAATGGCGCCCTGCTTAAAATACCAAAAGGTGCACTGAACAGCAAGAGCAGCACGGTAACACTTGAGATCAAGGAGGCATACACAATGGCGCAGATGATAAAAGCAGGATTGACAACACAATCCAATGGCGAATTATTATCCAGTGGCGGCATGATCTATATCAATGCAAAGGCAGGAGAAGAAGTAACGATCAACCAACCCATTAAAGTAGCCCTGCCCACCAATGCCTTGCAGGAAGGCATGCAATTATTCAAGGGGAAAATGAATGAAGACGGTCAGCTAAATTGGACAGAACCAGATACGCTGCCGGAGAATAAACAACTGAACAGGATCAGCCAGGGAAAGCAATTGTTTACCAAAAGTTGTTCAGCTTGTCATGTAATTGGAAGGGAAACTGTCGGCCCAGATCTGGCACACATAGCCAACAGGCCTAATTCATTTGCAGATGGAGGTGTTTTCACTTTTCATTCTGATTGGAGAGTGAATAGAGATAGCAGGTCTGAATCTTATGATGAAAGATCTCATTTTTTCCGCCAGGGGGCTTACCTCTGTAATCTCCGAAAAAGTTATTCATCAAGTCCTACATTTTTCCCAGACCTTGGAAACGACATTTTGAAAATCTATGACTATATCCAGAACGAAACTGATAAACAAAATCTCCCACTGCCATCGAATGCCTGGCTGGATGATTGTATAGACAGTTGCGAAGCTTATGTAAATGAAACAAAAGCCCTGTACAGTGCGAGGCAAAGAGTGGACAGAAAAAGAGATAATCTCATTAAAGATAATGGTCAATTGGTGGAAGAACTGGAAGAAGATACAACCATTTCCCCAGCCCCGGCTAATAGTACTCCCACCCCGCCGGTTGATTTTGAAGAAAAGGTATCGCCTCAAAATTATGAATCCCGCTATTACCAGTTCTCTATCGAAACATTTGGATGGTTCAATATAGATATATTGATAAAAGACATAAATGGAGTGGCCGAAAGCGAACTCTTTGTCCGGTTAACGGGAGAATACCGGAAGAAAGTACAGGTCTATCTCATCATTCCGTCAGTAAAAGTATATGAACAAGGTGGTCCGGCAGAACGAAACCCGGAAGAGTTTGCCTTCCTGTATAAAAGCGGGAAGATATATTTACCGCAAGGCGTACGGGCTTATATACTGGCAGTGAGCGAGAGCAGTTCCTCCGTAGCTTTTGCCCTTAAAGAATTTATCACAAGCAGCAAACAGGATCTGGTAATATCCCTCCAGGCATCTACCAAAGAAGCTTTTAATGCGGCCCTGGCAACTCTCGATGCCGGCAATATAAAGGTATCAGTCAGGGATGCCAGGAATGCAGAAGATGTGCGGCGCAGCGATACCAGC
>JAEUVL010000593.1 GCA_016786965.1 Chitinophagaceae bacterium | reverse complement strand
AAAGTCAATTTCAGGTATGAAGTAAAATATCCAAAGGATAAACTGCTTCAACTGGATTAAAGAGCCTGCTGTTGGAAGAACGAACAGTAAGGGTTTCATATCGATGGTTATACCCCGCTGTGCATCCGGAACGCTTTGTTTTACCGAGGGGCCGAAGGAGCAGGCGGGGTTTTTTCATCCTCATGTTTACTGAAGGCGAATTATATTTATGGTATGAATTCACTGATCCGCCCAATCAGGCAAAGCGATAATCCCATCATAGCCGCCATCATCCGGGATACATTAACGGAGTTTGGCGCTAATCATCCCGGCACAGTATATTATGATACTACCACAGATGCCTTATATGAATTGTTTAAAAAGGAAAAAGCAGTGTACAATATTGCCGAACTGGATGGTAAAGTAGTTGGTGGTGGCGGCATTTACCCAACTGATGGGCTGCCGCCGGATACCTGCGAACTGGTAAAAATGTATTTGCTGCCTGAAGCAAGAGGAACAGGGCTTGGAAAAAGCCTGATCGAAAGGTCGATTGAAACAGCCAGGGAAATGGGTTTTACTAAAATATACCTGGAAACCATGCCTGAACTGAGCCAGGCCCTGAAAGTATATGCCCGATTTGGTTTCACCTACCTGGAAGCCCCGTTGGGTAACAGCGGACACACGGGTTGTAAACTCTGGATGATGAAAGAAATTTAAACCGGATATTAGATATGGAATTTATTCATTCTGCTATCTAAGGGGCATGAGAATATTGTTGCTGTTGCTGCTTTTTATTGCAGCCTGTAAGGGTCAATCATCCAAACAAACAAATAGTACTACCGAACCTCGACCTTCTTCCGTTGCAATGCCTGTAAAACCTACAACCCTCTTTACAAGCCCAACATACGCCTGCAACTATGATCTTCAAAAAAAACGCTGCCAGCAGATATTCGATGAACATAAAAAACAAAAACTTCCTGGTAGCAAACGAAAACTAATCTCCTATATCACAGATTCTTTACTGCCTTGCTGGTATGGAACACCGTGGGATTTTAATGGTATTACCGAAGTGCCTGGTCAGGGCAAGATCGCCTGTGGTTATTTTGTTACAACCACTCTTCGTGATGCAGGCATGAAAATCAACAGGTATAAGATGGCACAATGTGTTAGCCAAAATTTACTATACGACCTTTGCAGCGACTTTAAAAAATTCAGTAACAAACCGCTGGATTATTTTGTGAAGGAAGTGGATAAGTCGGGATACGGACTGTATATCGTCGGCCTGGATAATCATACCGGCTATATATATCATGATGGCCGGGATATATGGTTCATTCATTCAGGCTTTTTGCCACCCCGTTGTACGTTGAAGGAAAAGGCCATCGAATCAGAAACGCTACGGCGTTCTGCTTACCGGGTGCTCGGCCGGATTATCTTATAATAAGAAAGAGGCCGGATTGCGCCAGCCTCTTTCTTATTGTCAAAACGAATTAGTCTTTATTTGAAATCTTTCCGCCAAGCAGGTATACCTGGAAACCAATGTTGAAAGCAAAACCGCCGCTGCCTTTAA
>JAEUVL010000583.1 GCA_016786965.1 Chitinophagaceae bacterium | reverse complement strand
CTCTACTATATTAAAGAGAGGCTATGTGGAAAAAAGGGATAAAGAAGGTACACGCCGCGACTTCACGGTGTACAAACTGCAAAAAGATACCGTGAGTAAGCTCATGGAGCAGGAAAATACCGGGGCGGAGAAATCAAAACTATTCCCTTCCGATCTCGGATTGGTCGTGACAGATTTTCTGAAGCAGTACTTCGATAATATCATGGATTACAGCTTCACCGCACGTATAGAAGAAGAATTTGACGAAGTGGCAGAAGGAAAAATGAAATGGAGCAATGTGATAGATGAGTTTTACCTGCCCTTCAAAAAAGATGTGGAAAGCACCATCGAAAACGCAGAGCGGATAAAAGGAGAAAGAGAATTGGGCGTTGATCCCGAAAGTGGCAAACCGGTAGTGGCCCGTATGGGACGCTACGGCGCTATGATACAAATTGGTGTGGCAGATGATGAAGAAAAACCCCGCTTTGCCAAGATACCCACCGGCCAGAGTATAGAGACCATCACCTTTGAAGAAGCCATGAACCTCTTTGGCGCACAGGGCAGCATGGGCTTGTATGAAGAGAAAGAAGTATCAGTGAATGTAGGCCGCTTCGGCCCCTATGTGAAATGGGGTGAGGAATTTATCTCGTTACCAAAAGGGACAGACCTCAGTACCGTGGACCTGGAAACTGCCATTAAACACATCAAACAAAAACAGATAGCTGATGCACCGGTAGGCACTTATGATGGCAAGCCCGTCACCAAAGGCACCGGTCGTTTTGGCCCCTATATCAAGTGGGATGGTATGTTCATCAATGTACCGCGACGGTACAACTTTGCCAACCTCACTCAACCAGAGATGGATGAACTGATTGATGCCAAAGTAAAAAAAGAAGCCAATCGTTTTATTCAGCGCTGGCCAGATGATAAGATATCGTTGGAAAATGCACGTTGGGGTCCCATCCTGAAATTTGGCAAGAAGATCATTAAGCTTCCAAGAAAAGCAGACGAGACCAAGTACACTGCTGATGAAGCAGCACTCTTCACTCTCGAAGAGGTAAAAGGCTTCATCGAAAAAGAAATTCCGGGCGCCTTTACCAAAAAGACTAAAAAAGCACCCGCAAAAAAAGGAGCAACTGCAAAAAAAGCACCGGTAAAGAAAAAGGCGGCGAAGAAGAAGTAATTGGATAGTTTATGTTGACGATTTCCTACACCATTACTGAAAAGGAATTTCTTGACTACTTCTATTACATCTGTTGGCTCCGGCCCGAAAAGAAAAAACGTCGTTTATTATACTACACAGTAGTGCCGTTAGCGTCATTTGGTTTTATGTATGGCATGTTGAGTATTCTTGAAAAAGGTAAGGTTGGAATCGCTTCAATGATTTTTGCTGCCGTATTTGCACTGGCCTTGCTCCTCCTGGTTCCATATGAAATGAAACGATCATCCCGCTTAAATGCCCAAAAAATACTGGCGAAATCGGGACCGGATACCATACTTACACTGTATGAGATAACGATTGCTGAACAAGGTATTGCAGGCAAAACAAAAGTCAAAGAGATAAGATTTTCATGGGAAGCCTTCACCAATAAAGTGATGGTGAATAATTGCTATTACCTCTACCTCAATATTAACCAGGCCCTCGTCATCCCATTGAGAGCATTTACAACAGAGAAGGAAAAGAAAGAATTCGAGGCTCTCCTGGAGCAATATATATCGCCAAATACTCTATCCTCTTTTCAGAAATAAATAGCTTAGACCATAAATCCGATAAGGACATACAATTGGGACATTGATTAATTCTATGTGTGTATTTCTATACCATTATCTTCCTGTATGGTTTAGCAAAACAGATCCCTAAACTTGATAGTACCGCACTGTAAAAAGTAATAATTTGCAGCAATGTACACCGCCGCTTTCTCCTCCGAAATAAAAGAGATAATAAAAGCATCAAGAGATATTGCCCTCGAAACAGGCTACGATTATATTTCCACCATTCATTTATTCCTGGCAGATTGCCGGCTGAACTTGCCCGGCTCCATCAGAAAATATGCATTTAAAGACGATGATCAACTGAACCAGTTTATCGCCAGTTCCAAAATAGGTGATCCGCCTCACGGCTACCAGCAATTAACGTTACCCTTAACGAAAGAAGCTGAAGATGCCATCAACCATGCAGAAGGACAACGGATAAATCATAAACAACAATTAATAAAGCCCTGCCATATATTTCTGGCCGCCGCCGCCGATACCACTTCACTGTTTACCGCCTGCTATCCTGATGAACCAAACCTTTACGACAGTCTCTGTCTTTATTATACAGAAGAAGGTGTCTTAAAGCCGGAACCAAGAAAAGCGAAACAAAATTTCTTTAGTCGTTTGTTCAAAGGGTTACTAAAGAAATAATCCTCCCTACTTTACAGTATCACCACTTTACCCGTTTCCAGCACTTCCCCTTCCACCGTCACTAATTTATAGATCAGCAGGCCCTTTGGCAAAACAGACACATCGATCCTGCCGGGAATAGAAAGATAATTGCGCACAAGGCGCCCACTCATATCAAACAACTGCAGCCTGCTACCCGCAGGGATCCCCTGTTGCAACACAAAGAACAGTTCACCTGTACGCTGTGCAGGATTAGGATAGAATAATATCATCTTTGGCCCGGAAGTCAGCACACTCACTATTTCCGTAAACACACTTACCCCGCTCTTCAGCTTTATCCGGGCCCGGAAATAGACCACCCCCGATGGAAGGTCTTTCACAGATCGTTGGTAGGTCCGTTGCGGGTTCTGTACCACCGCCCCGCCCCATGTTTGTAACAACTGTCCGCCCGCCGTTACCCGTTCAAAGAAAACAGAATCAGCATAGCTCGGAATACTAAGCTCCAGCAACAGCTCAAGTTCATTACCATTCAGCAGTGTATAAAAAAGTGTTTTATAAAAACATTGCACCCCCTGCTGCCGTATATCCAGTGCCACACTGCGGGCCGCAGGCAATCCATTACCCAGTACAGGCTCCACGGCATACACCACAGTAGGATCAATACCCCGGTTGAAAACAGTAAACGTATCCGTGACCATCCGCACTGGTTTCAGGTAAGCACTGTCCGTTAAAGTATACACACGGTAGCTGCTGGCATAAAGATGTTTGTTCCAGGAAAGACGGAAAGAATCCGCACATAAGAAATCAACCTCCGGCCGGGTCACCGGGTGAATAACAA
>JAEUVL010000580.1 GCA_016786965.1 Chitinophagaceae bacterium | reverse complement strand
GACCGGCTGCAAACCCTTTACAATGTCTCCTATGATTACGTGGGCGGTCTTGTGTCCATCCGTGAAATGCAAGCGGTCATGATCAATAATTACTTCTACGATCAGATCAATATGGGGGCCGATAATTTCGTGATTTCCTCTTTTCAGCATTTCCTGGGACGCAACCCTACCCTGGATGAACAAAGCAGCGGGGTGAGTATGCTCAACGGCAGCAATGCGATACTCTTTCTGCAGGCCGGCGCCTCCAAAGACGACTACCTCAGCATCTTTTTTGATTCCGACGATTATTTTGAAGGGGCCGTCAGGAGAGTGTATGAGGATTACCTGCTCCGGACTCCCGGTTCGATGGAGATGAGTACGGCAGCCTTGAAGTACAGAAACAGTCTTGATTTCGAAGCGATACAGAAAGATGTACTGGCTACCGATGAGTTCGCCGGCCTTGATAACTGACTGGAACATGAAAAAGAAATTTTGGATCGGACTCTTCCTGCTCTTCGCGCTTTTCACAGCCTGTGAAAAGGAAGTGGAGTACCTGTATGAAGTCAATCCGGTAACGGTTTCCTCTGCCGGAAGTGGAAAAAGTAATGCCAAAAGCACCACTGAATTTCTGACCATTGCCTGGGCCGACCTCTTTGGAACCCAGATACCGCAGCAGGAACTTATACAATTGAACACCGTGTACCAGGCTTTCGGCGACAAAAAACTGATCGAAGACCGTATTCTTCTGAACTTTCTCACCCGGCCTGGGGTGCAGATTCCGGCTCTTCCGCATGTCAATGGCGATACGCTGCAGTTTATCGTGAGTACCTATAAAAAACTGTACAATCGCAGCCCCGATGCCTTTGAGCAATACTACATGAAAGAGCAGATCCGGCTGAACGCCGCGATGAGTCCCCGGGTAATCTGGTATGCATTGATGACCGCCGATGAGTACCGGTATTATTAATGGCAGGTGCTAAGCAAGATTCAAGATGGACAGAAGAACATTCATTAGAAAAGCGGGGGTAGCCGCAGCCGGGGCCCTGGCCGCACCCTGGCTATGGCCCGGTGGCCGCCTCTTTGCCGCCAGTGGATTGAGAAAGGTAAACCACGTGGTGTTTCTGCTGTTCGCCGGCGGAGTACGGAATCTTGAATCTGTTCAGTTTAATGACGGCAACCTGATGCCGAACATGCTGAGTGGTGGCAGTTCCATCTCCCCGGATATTTTACCCGCCATGGATGCACTGCCTCCCGGTCCTTTGTCCCAGCCGTTGCAGAATTACGGTACCCTGTTCCGGCAATTCCGCTATAAACAGGGGCCAACCGGACATTACAACGGACATACGGTGGCGGTAACCGGTCAATACGTGAATACGGATCTGAATATCCGTGAA